>CAZLDC010000005.1:0-17840 GCA_964558385.1 uncultured Gammaproteobacteria bacterium | reverse complement strand
AAGGTAAGAATTGTCGATAGCCGGATGATCGTGAAAAAAGATACCCGCTTTCGATATGTTTCCATTCTGCCCGTTACGGACACTATCGACGTGACGCTTTCCGGTTTCGTCTATGACCTCTCTCGAGCTCTCATTCGCCGGGGTCAAACAGTAGGAATTAGCAATGAAATCAAGAGAGAATGGGCAACTATTGAGGTTCACCACGGCCACGCGCTCGTCATCCAGAGCAGGGATTGATATAGCAGATAGAAGATTTTCGAGGTTTCGAAACTGGAGCCATACAGTTTAGCGAGCGCTGCGCATGATCAAAGCTTCACTACCTGGTATAATGCGCATACTGGAGGAGTCGGATAGTGGTCCATTCCGAGGGTTTGCTAAACCCTTGAGCTGTTAAAGGCTCGCGTGGGTTCGAATCCCACCTCCTCCGCATTAGAAATTTCTTAACGAATAAAATGAGTTTAGAAATTTCAATGCCCTCCAACAAACGCAGCATGAGCCGTGTTCGAATAGTACTGAAAAGGCGAAAGCTAAGTTGTGGAGGGCAAGGAGTACTGGGAGGGTGGGCAGGACGGTAATGCGCGAGTCTTGAAAACTCGTGGGCGCAAGCCCTAAGAGGTTCGACCCCTCTACCCTCCGCATTGACATTTCTTTGCGACCCCGAGCTTGTCGAGGGAGAGCTTAGAAATGACAATGCCCTCCAGCAATCGCTCCGTGAGCCGTGTTCGAACAGAACGTGAAGGCGAACGGTAAGATGCGGAGGGCAAAGAATATAAAGAGGGATACCTCTTTATTTTTTTTTGGTATATACTGACTTCATGGATAAACCATCTGCCCGCGTGAGCGAGAGCCGCGAAGAAGAAGTGTTCCTCTCCTGGGTATCCCCGTCACGCCTTTTTAAACGCCGGGACCGGGAATATTTTACCAATATCGGCGCGATCGTTTTCCTTCTTACGATTATCCTCGTGTTTGCCCGGGAATTTGTCCTGATCGCCGCCGTCCTCTCTATCGTTTTTCTTATCTATGTCCTCTCGACGGTCCCGCCGGAGGAGGTGGAGCATAGGATAACCAATTTAGGCATTGAGAGCGCCGGTCATTTCTACCGGTGGGAGGAAGTCATCGATTTTTGGCTTGAAGAACAGTGGGGGCAGCACATGGTCGTCCTGCGGCCGTATTTTTCACCCCGGGTGTTTGTGCTATTGGGCAGCGAAAAGCCGGAAAAGGTTCGGGATCTCATGGCCAAACATATTCCCTTCCGGACGGAGCCGGAGCGCACCTGGGCGGATAATGCAGCCAACTGGCTTACGAAAAAAATCCCGCTCGACAAACCCGCATAATTTACGTTCTCCACGCTTCAGGGTATAATACACGCACAATCCCGTCGCGCGCGTAACTGCCGAGCGTGAATAGCGCGCGACTCCCATGAAGGAAGGATCGTTGGGAATCCCGCAAAACGGGAGTCCCAGAAGCTCCCGTAGTTCAACGGATAGAATAGGGGCTTGCGGAGCCTCTGATAACAGTTCGATTCTGTTCGGGAGCGCATTGACATTTCTTTACGATCCTGAGTTTGACGAAGGAGAGTTTAGAAATGACAATGCCCGCCAGCAAACGCTCCTCAAGTCGCGTACGAATAGTACCCCAATAGACTTGAGGTAAGTTGCGGAGGGCAACAATCGAAGGGAGAGGTGCTGGGAATGGCTATCCGGACAGTCTCGAAAACTGTTGTCTCCGTAAGGGGACTTGTGGGTTCGAGTCCCACCCTCTCCGCAATTCATCAAGATCGATCGTATGAAAAAACGAATACTCCTTACCGGGGATGATGGATATCAGTCGATCGGTATCCGGCTCGTCATCCGGGCGTTGGGCGACTCGGTGGATCTGACGATCGCCGCGACCAAGTCGCAGATGAGCGGCGTAGGCGGACACGTCAGTCTCAAAACGGGTGGCGCATGGGGTGAGGATATCGTAGACGGGGTAAAAGCCTTGTGGGTAGACGGGTACCCCGCGGATGTCATGGAGCTGGTCGCCGGCAATTATCCTCCGTTTGACTATATCATTTCCGGACTTAACCTCGGCGCAAACGTCGGCCCCGGATTTCCTTCCGGCACGATTGCAGCCGCGGTACATGGGGTCGCTCTCCATATCGCACCAAAAGCAATCATTCTCTCGTGGCACGTAGGAAAGGAGCACTATCTTCGACATCATGATGTCCGTGAATCTATGGAGCACTATCGCACTTATCCACTCAAGTCCCTTTCGGCGCTTTTGAAAAAAGCAATCGCACATGATCTATGGGGAGCGGCAATTGTAAATATCAATTTTCCGGAATTTGCCACATCACGCGCCCGGATCACTATGCCGCTTGATAATCTGCAAACATTTTATGAGTACCCGACGCGGAAGGATGAAACGACCCACCGGTTTGTGTATACGATCGGAGAGCTCCCTTCATCGAAAGATCATGCCCGCGAGGAAGAAGTCGGAGCCCTCATGGAGGGAGTAATCGCGGTGACCCCGTGGCGAAAAAATATGTTTTCCGATGAGGCATACAATGCAGTCAAAAAGAAAGACATCAACTTATGACCATCACGATTTGCGGCAGCATGCAGTTCCATGCAGAAATGCTTGCGTATAAAAAGAAGCTCGAGGATCTCGGTCACCGTATTTTTGTACCGAAGGGTGTCTATGACATTACCAAAAACGAAGCGTACAAAGACACCGACGAAGAGAAGGTGCTCATCAAAGTCGAGTACGATGTGATCCGTGACCACTTTAATTTCATTCATCAGTCTGAAGCGATATTGGTGTTGAATTTTGACAAAAAAGGGATCGCGGGATACATCGGCGGTAATACGTTCCTGGAGATGGGTCTTGCGTTCTGGTTGGGAAAGAAAATATTTCTTCTCAATGCAGTTCCTCAAATGGATTACCTGACGGAAATGCACGCCCTCCAGCCGGTGGTTCTAAATGGCGATCTGACCAAGATCGGGTAAGTATCGAGCATGCTTGTTCATCACAAAATTATGCACTTGCATAATTTTGTGGGCGCTTCTTCACTTGTCGGTCTTTCGGAATACAATCTGCCTATCCGTTTGATAAATGATTTGATAGGTCGGGTCTGCCTGGATGGTGTTGATGATTGCTGTTACGTCTTCAATGCCCCGATAGTCTTTTATTCCGAAGAAGTTATTGGGGTTTTGTCCATCCCGCGCGTCGATGACGATATAATTCGGCGAATAGTCCCGGTAGTTTTTGCGAAGGAGATAAACTGTTTGGTGGGAGAATCTGGTAGCCAGATTATTTTGTGTCATAACGGTTGGACCTACCGGAACTTGTGACACCAGCCGGTCAAGGAAGGTAAAGTTTCGAGTATGAGCATAAAACGCAGGGTTATATGCTAAGCCCAGCGGCCCGTGGAGTTTGAATTGGTGGAGGAAGGTGGCGGTGAGGAAAAGAAAACAAGAAAATACAACGGATGTCATTCCGGGCTTGACCCGGGATCCATCCGGATTCCAGTCCGGAAGCCGGAATGACAATGAGCGCACCCTTTTTAGCGCCATTACCGTCGCATACCCCAGTATTGGCGCGAGTTGCGCGCTGTAGTGGAGCCCCAGATCCCATCGGAGATTCGTGTTTTTCGGAACGAAGCGGACGAAGAAATCTTGAAGAATAAGGAGCCACGCGGGGGGATACAGCAAAGGAAGAAAGAAGAAGCTCCCGAAGGAATACAACAGTGTTTTGCGTTTGATCGCTTCGTCAAAAAGTCCGGTGATATTTCCCCATAGCTCCGTCGGCAGCACAGGGCTGTAGCCATATTCTTTGCCTGCGAAGAACGGAATGACGATTTTGGTAGCCGTCAGTCCCCAGAGGATAGATACAATGATGGTACTGATTGCCATTCGCCGCCAGGCCTTACGTTCAGTGTCATCCCCGTCCCTCGAAAAGATTCGGGATAAACTCCGGCGGGGATCCAGTTTTTGATTTGAGCTGGATAAAAGAATATAAAGTCCCAGTGTCGCACCCAGGATCGTCGTGCTTTCTTTGATTCCAAGGGTAAGCAGAAGAAAGAACCAATAAAGCTTCTTTCGCCCCGCAACGTACGCCCACAACAGAAGCATGAGGGGGAGTGCGCCGAGAGTCACTTCGTGGAAGTCTGTGATGATGGCGTTTTGGAGGCCGACGAACAGGAGGTAGCTCACCATCACGGCAAACGGGAGGAGATTTTCTTTGAGCACCCGTTGCCCGATTCGGTAGAGGACGAGGCCGCTTAGGCTTACGGCGAGGGCTTGTGCGATGAGGAGCATTTCCTGCCGATTAGTGAACCAATAGAGAGGACTGAGCAGAAAAATTGTCGGGCTAAAATGATCGGCAAAAATCCATTTACCAGGGGTCGCGAGGTGTTCTATGACAGGGGGTTGGAAGCGAGATGCATACCAGATAGCCTGGTCAAAGATGCCGAAGTCAAAGTAAAAAACTTCATATTGCCAGAAGCGGTGGAGGGATACGAGGATAGCACCAAGGGCATAGAGGATGATAAATAAGTAAGCGATCACAATTTCATTCTACTATGCAGATACGCTATACTTACAGAGCAAAAATCGTCGCGAGCGTGCGGTTCGGCAGGTGAGTAGCTCGCGACACCAATGAAGGAAGGATCGTTGGGAAGGAAACCAGGGGTTTCCGTCCCAGAAGCTCTCGTAGTTTAATGGATAGAATCCGGCCCTCCGAAGGCTGTGATGGCAGTTCGACTCTGCCCGGGAGCGCATTGACATTTCTTTACGATCCCGAGCTTGTCGAGGGAGAGTTTAGAAATGACAATGCCCGCCAGCAATCGCTCTTTGCGCCGTGTACGAATAGTACCCAAAAGGCGCAAAGGAAGATGCGGAGGGCAACACATTATGAAAAACACCAAATCCATCACCAATCTCGTCTATGAAGCAGCGGTCGTCAAGCGCATGCAGCGGACCGGTTGGCAGATCCTGGGGGATAATCAGGAAGGGGTGGGTGAGCACACCTTCATGACCTGTGTGATTGCGTATTTCCTCGCGAAAGAATTGATCCAAAGCCAGGCTTTGGGATCCGAAAAGTCCGGCTTCATGGAGACGGTCTTGGTCATGTCCGTGTTTCATGATTTTCATGAAGCGCGCACCGGGGACCTGGATAAAATCGCGACGTTTTACATGACGCGGGATCAGGATAAAGCCAACCGCGATATATTTGCCGGTATCGATGATGAGCTGCTGACCAAACTTGATGCGTTTGAAAAGAAAGAGTCGCTCGAGGCGCGCGTCGTGTATGAGGCCAACGTCATCGCGTTTCTCGTTGAGCTTAAGCTATTGGAAGAAAAAGGAAACACTCATGCGAGGGAGTGGCTGGATGGTAACCTCACCCGCCTTCGACTGCCGGAGGCGATCGAACTTGCGAAGGATTTAGCTGCGTCGGATTCCCATGATTGGTGGAAAAATCTACGCCGAACCCTTCACGAAGAGTTTTCGAAGTAACTGCTCTCCTGTGGCAAGCAATACTCCGGCAAAGGCTATACTACTTCCAATGAGAAATCCAACAGTGAGCCGTTCGCCTAAAAAAAGTGCATTAAAGAGAATGCCAAAAACCGGTTGGAGATATTGATTCAGTGACGCTGTCGTGGCAGAGGAGTGCTTGATGATCCACTGGAGCGTTAGGTAAGTAAAAACAGTGACAAAAACTCCAAGTTGAACGATGATGAGGATATTCACCCATGTAAATGCCCGGAGATACTCAGGATTCCATTGCGGCAGGGCAAGGATGCCAAATATGATGGTTGACACAAAAACAGAAAGGGAAGTCATCATCATGGGTGTTGTTTTCTGAGAAGAGAGCATGGTGCGCGAAGCGATCGTGTACGCAGACCAGCACAGCACTGCCAAAAGAACGAACATGTTGCCGACCAAGTCACCTGATATTTGTTGTCCTCGTTCAAAGGATGGGAGGATTGCCACAAACAACGCGCCGGTGAGTCCGAGTATGATGCCGGCAAGTTTTATGCGTGTCACTTTTTCGCCAATGAGCTTGGGAGCCGCGATGGCGACGATAAGCGGAACCGTCGTATACATGATCGCTGTAGCGTTGGCAGTCGTCGTGCGCAGGCCCCAATAAAAAAATAAAATGTTTCCCGTTGATAGCAGCGCGATAGGAAGCAGCGGTAGGATGGGAATTGTTTTTTTCCGGCGTTCCTTCAGAAAAAAAGGAGTCAGTACAATTGAGGCCAAAGAGAAACGCAAAAATGCGGCAGTAAACGGATCAAATGATTTCAGGAGTATTTTTGCCGTTCCGGCGGTTCCCCAAAGCATGGATACGAAGACAATCGCGATGAGGGCTTTGGTTCGCGTGGACATAGGACTATATATATTCCGTCGTCAATTCTTCAATATATGCTGCCAACCCATCGTGTTCCAGTGAATCTATGATGCGGTCAGCCTGGTTTTGTAACTCAGATACCGCATTGCCCATCGCTATTTTATATCCGACTCCGGAAAACAAATGAAGATCATTTAATCCGTCTCCGACACCGATTGTTTCGCTTGTGGTAATTTCCAGCATCTCACAAAGTTTGTGGACGGCGTGTTTTTTCGTTGCCTGACTATGCGTGATATGCAGATCGATCCGGTCGGGCGTTTGGCTATGCACTTTTGTGCAAGTGATCCCCGTTACGGTTTTTAGTTTTTTGCATATGTTCGTCGCATCAGCCATAGACACGGCTTGGACGTTTACATAGTTAATGTCAAAATTGTGATTGCGGCTCGTGGCTGGCTTGCCATCCCCAGGATATTCATCATTGACTAAAATTTCATAGGAGTACGGCAGTAATAGTTTCACCGTCTGCATCACGTCGTTGGGGTCGATTAGAACTTGCCACAAAATAGTTCCTGTCTGAGGATCAACGATTTGCGTGCCAGCTGAAATGATACAGGGATCCTTCAGATCAAGCGCCCGCATAATGTGTTTCGAAAATGTCCAGGCTCTTCCGGTTGCACAGGAAAAATATAAAGACCCCTTTTTGGCCTTAAGTGAGTTGATGAGTCTGACAGAGGGTGTTCCATTTGGTAAAGCGGGAATAGCCGTTCCATCCAGATCAAAAATTACCGCTTTATATTTCATACAGTTTGAATATTATACCAGGAATAAAGCCGTTAAGATGATATAATCAACAAATTGGAGGAGTGGCCCAGCGGCTACGGCACACCCTTGGAAAGGGTGCGGGAGCAATCCCTCGCAGGTTCGAGTCCTGTCTCCTCCGCTTATACCCGCCGAAGCCCAAAGAGTGAAGGAGGGCTTTATTTTGCCCTTGCATATTATATATGGACATTTATCAGGAATCCGTTGCGCTTCATAAGAAATTGAAAGGCAAGATTGAGATCAAAGCAAAGATTGCGGTGAAGAACAAACATGATCTTTCGCTTGTGTATACTCCGGGGGTGGCGCAAGTGTCCAGAGACATCGCGTATGATCCGCGTAAAGCGTATGACCTGACGATGAAAGGAAATTCGATCGCCATCGTATCGGACGGCAGCGCGGTACTGGGGCTGGGAAACATCGGGCCATACGCCGCCATTCCTGTCATGGAAGGCAAAGCCCTTCTTTTTAAAGAGTACACGGGGATCAACGCATTTCCCATCACCGTCCATACACAGAATTCTTTTGAAATTATTAATCTTGTCAAAAATATTTCCCCGGTATTTGCCGGAGTAAATCTCGAAGACATTTCCGCCCCCCGGTGTTTTGAGATAGAAGAAGCGCTCCAGGACATCGGCATTCCCGTATTTCATGACGACCAGCATGGAACCGCGATCGTGCTTCTTGCCGCGCTTATCAACGCGACGAAGGTCGTCAAGAAAGATATGAAAAGTCTCAAAGTTGTCATTAGCGGAGCGGGCGCGGCGGGGACGGCGATTGCCCAACTTCTCCTATGCGTCGGGCATGACCCAAACGTGTGCGAGCCGGTCCGGGAAATCATTGTGTGTGATTCCAAAGGAATTCTCTCCAAACAACGAACGGATATTGCAGAAAATCCCTGGAAGAGGAGGCTTGCCACGATCACCAACAGAAATGATATCGAAGGAAGTCTCAGGGATGCAATGCAGAATGCTGATGTATTTATCGGCGTGAGCACCGGCGGCGTATTGCGTCCCGAGTGGATTAAGCGCATGAGCGGCAAGCCCATTGTGTTTGCCATGGCAAATCCCACTCCGGAAATTATGCCGGATGAGGGGTCTCAGGCGGGTGCTTTCATCATGGGAACCGGGCGGTCGGATTTTCCTAATCAGGTCAATAACGTTCTGGCTTTCCCGGGCGTATTCTTGGGGGCGATACAAGCGCGGGCAAAAACCATTACCTTCAGCATGAAGATCGGTGCGGCGTTTGCCCTCGCCTCGACTGTCGCGCATCCCTCTGTCGACAATATTCTTCCTTCTCCACTTGATAAAACCGTCCCCAAAATTATTGCCAACGCAGTAGCCAAAATTTGGAAAGCAGAAAATAAAGTATAATTTAGGTAATTGTATGCACCATCGTACGTTTGGAAAAACAGGATGGAAGGTGAGCGTATCAATTATGGGTAATCGTTGGGACAGGAAACCCTCTCCGTCGGCTGGATAAAGAATTTATAACATATGTACATTACCTTACTCATGGCTATTACAATTAATGGATTCGTTGCGGGGTCTGATGACGATACGGAGTGGGTCAAAGATATTGATGCGTTATATAAAATGACGGCAGCGGCGGGAGTCTCCATCATGGGAAAGCGGACGTATGACGAGTGCGTCAAATATGATGCATTCCCGTATAAAGGCGCCCTCAATATCGTCATGACGCATGACAAGACGCTTCTGACTAAATCATCCGATGATGTGATTTTCACTGACAAAACACCCGCAGGAGTGCTCAGGCTGATTGAGCAAAAAGGATTGGACCACGCCCTCATCATCGGCGGCGGACACATCAACGGATCGTTTTTGAAGGCAGGACTCATCGATGAGGTCATTCTCGACATTCATCCGATGATCATGGCAAAAGGTATCCATTTGTTTGAAGCAGACTTCCCGTATCAACAATTAGAATTAATGAGTGTTACGAAAATAAACAACGACCTGCTGCAAGTGAAATATAGAGTAAAAAAGCAATGATAGAAATCATAAACGTCAATATCGAGAAAGAAGCAAAGGTATTGTTTGCGCTGGACAACAAGGCGTTCTCTCGGGATTTTGATTTGCCATCACGGACCGTTCAGGAACAGATAAGTTTCCTGCGGGGGTGTGATGTGTATATGCTCTATGAATCGGATATGCCAGTGGGTTTTTTCGCACTGAAAAAGAATGGCGATGGTATTGAGTTGGATGCAATTGTGGTTATTCCGGAAAAACAGGGGAAAGGATATGGAAAAGCGATGATGGATAAGATTTTGAAATTGACGAAAGGCAATATTGTTCATTTGGCTACTCATCCAAGAAATACTGGTGCAATTATTTTTTATCTGAAATTTGGTTTTGAGATTTATGGATGGAAAGATAACTATTTCGGAGACGGACAGCCGCGCCTTTTGCTCAAACGCGCTCGATAAATATCGATGAGCAATCAATTATGAAAACAAATCCTCCTCTCGTGAAAATTATTCAAGACGTGGGTAAAGCCATCACCGTCATGCATGAGGCAGCGACATGGCTTGCTGAAAGCGGGAAGAAGCCCTCTATGTGGTGGCAGCCCAAGAATATGAATCGAGAATTTCTCCTGCAGCATGCAGAGCCTGATGAATTTTTTGTTGCACTAGTTGATAGTGTTCCTGCGGCTTCGGTCATTTTGCAGGACAGCGAGCGCAATCAAAGCTGGAAAAGCGTTGACGGCGATACTCCGCAACCGGCGCTCTATCTTCATTGGCTTTGCGTTGCTCGTCAATTTGCAGGGACTGGTTTGCCAAAGCTCCTCGTTGATTTTGCAGGCGATCAGGCGAAGAAAAGAACATTTCCATTTCTGAGATTGGATACGAACGCCGATGAAATTAAATTACGGAATCTTTATGAATGTTTAGGATTTCATCTCATGGGAATTCAGAAGGAAGAGGGTCAGACCACAGCGTTTTATCAGAAGTTGGTATAATACGGTGTGAGGGAATTATTCTTAGGCATCTCCATCATTGCCGGTTTCATCTCTCCGATGATCGGGATTTATAGCATTGTCCGGGGGGACTTCCGTCCCCAGCGGATGACCCGGCTCCTTATCTTTCTCCTCTCTCTTCTGATGGTCGGTACGCTTTGGGCGCAGGGGGACAGGAACAGTATCTTTATTGCAATTGCGCAGCTTTTTGGCGGCTTCATCATCCTGCTTTTATCCATTGAAAAAGGTATCGGCGGGTACGGAGTGATGGACGGAGTTGTATTTGTGATGACCATCGCTTCCCTCGTCGTTTGGCGGACAACGAACAATCCGACCCTTGGGCTCATTATGTCCATTGTCACCGACCTCATCGCGTTTTCCCCGACGATTGTGAAGACATGGCAGTTACCGGAGACGGAAGAGTGGAAGTTCTACATGTCCGACGTCGTCGCGAGTTTTTTTAGCATACTTTCCATACCCCTTTTTTCAATCGGGAATCTCGCATTTCCCGTCTATATCCTCGCGATCAATACCCTCAGCGTGGTCATGATATTAGGGAGAAAGAAGTATTTATTCCACCATCATGATTAGGAGTATTATTCTTGACGTTGACGGAGTGATCGTCGGCAGTAAACGGGGAATCAATAATCCGATGCCTCACCCCGACGTGATCGCGGCGCTTAAACATCTTCGGGAGGAAGGCATACCCGTGAGCCTCTGTACCGGGAAAGGCACGTTTGCCATTAAAGATATTGTAGAAGCGGCAAACCTCAATAATCTCCACATCGGCGATGGCGGGGCAGTGGTGATGGATTTTCTCACGAATAACGTTGTAGAAAAACATTGCGTGGAGAAAAACACCGCAAAAAATATATTGTCCGCGCTCCTGGAGCGCGAACATATGTCGAAGTGTATACGGTCGACGGATACTATGTTGAGAAGAATGCGGTTTCAGATATCACGGCGAAGCACACAGAGATACTGGGTCGGGAACCGATCCTCATAGATTCGGTTTCTAATATTATTGCAACGAAGGACATCGTCAAAATCATGCCTATCGCAAAAAGTGAAAACGATAAACAGGATATCATTGCGTTTCTGAGTCAATATAGCAGTACAATTTCGCTTCAGTGGGGACTTCATCCGACGGCGTTACCATACCATTTTGGCCTCATCACTGCAACGGGCATATCCAAAAAGAGCGCAGCCATGACGATTGCCAAACACACTGGCATCCCGCTTGAACAAACGCTTGGCGTGGGTGACGGGTTGACGGATTGGAATTTTATGGAAGACTGCGGGTATGCCGGAGCCATGGGTAACGCGAGTGAGGATCTGAAAAAGCTTGTTGCGGGAAAATCGGAAGGAACCTATTATGTAGGTCCGGACGTAGATGATAATGGGGTGTTGGATATATTGAACCATTTCGGAATGATGGATGGTTGACAACCTGTACAGAATTCTGTATCATCATAATATGATACAAACTCTTCCAATCACCAAAGCGCGGGAAGACCTTTCTACGCTTGTAGATAATGCCCGGTTGCGTCTCGATGAGTATATTATTACCGTCAATGGGTACCCTGCTGCTGTGCTTCTGTCTGCCGCTGAATTTGAATCATGGAAAGAAACGTTAGAAATTATAAGTGACCCAAAACTCATGAAGGCCATCAAAGAAGGAGAAGAAGATATTAAAAAGGGTAGATATATAACCTTTCAACAACTGAAAAAGGATCTGAAACTTCATGTATAAACTGTTCATCTCACCTAAAGCAGAAAAAGGGTTAAAAAAATTGAAGATTGACCACCAGAAAGCAGTGCTGGAGGCGCTCGGGGAAATTTCAGATGACCCATTTATCGGCAAGCCGCTTACCCGGGAGTTAACTGGGAGATTTTCTTTGCGTGTTGGTGTTTATAGAATTATTTATTCGGTAGATGAGAAAGACAAAACTATCCATATACTTACCGCGGGACACCGGTCTGTTGTGTACAATTGATGTATGGACATTCGGGAAATTGAAGCTAAGTCGATTCTCAACCGCTGCGGGATACCGGGAATTGATTTTGCGGTCAACCCGTACATCGGTTGCCGGTTTGCGTGCAAGTATTGCTACGCAAGCTTCATGGGTAGGTTTGTAGGCAAAACCGTCGCCGATTGGGGAGAGTACGTGTATGCCAAGACAAACGCGCCGGAACTCCTTCGGGTGGAGTTGCCAAAAAAGTTAAAAAATAAAGGCGTGGGCAAGGAGATATTTTTTTCTTCCGTCACGGATCCGTATCAGGGAATGGAAGCCAAATACCGGTTGACCAGGGCGTGCCTGGAAGAGCTTCTCGCATTTGGATTTGGCGGGCTCGTGAGCATCCTGACGAAGTCAGATTTGGTTTTAAGAGACATTGATGTATTTAAAAAATTACCCCGAGTGTCCGTGGGACTTACCGTCACATCAATGGACGATGGCGTTTCGCGATTTTTTGAAACGTACGCGCCCCCGTCGTCGCGCCGTATTGCAGCCCTTGCTCAATTAAACAAGGAAGGTATCAAAACCTACGCATTTATCGGTCCGCTACTCCCGCACTTTGTGGCGCGTGCGGATGCGCTGGACCGGCTGATGGAAGCTATTGCCGCAAGCGGCACGCGCGATATATTTGTAGAACACCTCAATCTCTCCTTGTATATCCGGACGAGACTTATGGAGGAAATGAAAGGGGAGGAGAAAGCTGTTGTGGAAAAGTTTTATTCATCCCAATCAAAAGAATATCGGGAAGAATTAGATGTGCTGGTCCGACGATTACTAAAGAAACATGACCTCCACCTCATCCTCAATCAAACGATTTACCATAAAGAGTTCCAGAAAAAACCCGACAACGCCGGCCGTATCGTGTAACATATATTAATTGTTATGCGTGAGTGTCAAAAATTGATGGCCAGGATGATGAAAGGACACAAGACTAATTTTCTATGAAAATATCGACTGATTTGGCACAAGTAAAGATTTCGCTGAAAGAGTGTTCTATTCCCGTTTGGAGACGCGTGATAGTGCCGACGAGCTTTACACTCTACGATCTTCATCTCGTCATTCAGGCAGTCATGGGCTGGACAGATTCACACCTTCATGGATTTTTTCTCGGTGCCACGTTGTACGTCGATAAACAAGCAGAGTGGGAAGATGATGTGGAGGACGAGTATGAAGATGAACGGTCTATCGTTATCCGTACGCTTCTTACAAAATTGCCGAAGCAGATTACGTATACGTACGATTTTGGGGACGACTGGGATCACGAGATAAAGTTTGAGCGTTGTGTTGACCTAAAGGCGGGAGTGATGTATCCAATCTGTGTTGGCGGGAGCGGTGCGTGTCCACTAGAAGATGTGGGAGGCGTGGGCGGATATGATGATTTCCTTGAGGCCGTCAAACACCCCAATAGTAAAAAAAACCACGAGTTGCTCGCGTGGTACGGCTATGGAGACGAACATGAGGGGATATTTGATCCGGTAGCGTTTGATATTGACGGAGCAAACGATGAACTTCGAGAGTCTTTTGAGAAAAACAAAACGGAGACGGCATTACAATGAACGCAAAACGAAGAAATCAACAGTATTCCGTAGCTGATCAGCTGTGGGGCGGTGACGGGCCGTATTCGGAGGTGCATTTAACTGTAGAGACGCGCATTCTCGACGATCATGTAAGCAGGATATTTATCGTCGTAGAGGTGAGCATAAACCCATATACATACGAGTGCATTTGTGCGCATAGAGCATTATTTAAGAGCGATGTGCTGATTCAGCACTTACTTGATCATTCGGAATATCGAGGTCAACCGGATGGATACGTTTCGATGGCATTTAGTGATGAATACAGGGATTCGGAGGTAATGGTCGAGGCTCAGGTGGCGGTAACGCGCTGTAAAAATACCATTATAAAAATGCACAAGTTTGTGATGCAGCAGCTCAATAAAGAACAATTGACAAACTGAGAGGTAAACTATGAGTGAATATCAGAAAATGGTCGCCAAGATGATGGAAGAAAACAAAGAACTCTTTGAGAACTTCATGGATATTCATAATGAATATGCGATGAATCCGAAGAAATGGCAGAAGTTGTTTAATCAGTATGGCGCGGAGGTGGTCGAGATCATCCGTGAGCACGAGCGAAAGTTGTGCGCCAATATGGCCACGGGAAAATTCGGCCAATTCTCGGCCAAGCTATCCGAAAAATTCTGGGCCGAGGTCAAAAAAGTCTTCCCCAAGATCGACTTCGTCGGCGTCACGATAGAATAATAGGTATGATTTCCAAGAGGAACGATAACGTATTTATCCTGTCTCAATTTTTCAGTGCGCTTATGTTCGCACTACCGATCTGGATTGTTTTTTATCAGCAACGCGTAACGACGGTCCAAATATCGCTTCTTGTTGCTGTTCAGTATGCGTCCCAGCTCATTTTCGAGCTTCCCACGGGTGCGTTTGCAGATCTTATCGGCAGGAAGTGGTCGACGGTTGCGGGCTATTTTGTCTGGGCTGTGTCCGTTATCCTTATCCTCACGAGTCATGGATTTATCCAGCTTCTTGTGGCGGTGATCGCGTGGGGATTGGGCGATGCATTAGTATCCGGAGCATTGGAAGCGCTTGTTTATGATTCTCATAAACAGGATGGTTTGGTTGACACATTTCGTCATGTGCGGGCGCGTAACAGTTTTTGGTACCAAATTGCCCTTGTGATTTCCGTAACGACGGGTGGTTTTTTATATGGTATTTGGTATGGATTGCCGTATGTAGCGTGGGCTGTGGTTAGCGTAATTGCGGGAATAGTAGCATTATTTTTTATTGAACCCAAGATTGATACCGAACGGTTTACCTTGCGTACGTATGTGACACAGATGAAGCGAGGAACACAGGAAGCATTTAAGTCTAAAGAAGTGGCGCTCATGTCTTCTTTTTATATCGCCGTATCAGGAATCACCTGGACGAACAATAATTATTTTTTTGACTTTATCCTCGTTGAGCTTGGGTTTGCCGATGCCACCCGGGGACTCATCATGGGTGGCATACGGCTTATTAACGTCATTGTGTTGACGGCACTTCTGAAAAACGATCACATTTTTACTCGGACGCGGTCGATTTATTTTTTTCCCGTTATGATGCTTCTTTGTTTTTTGCCCGGAGCTCTTTTTCATGGATGGTGGGCTGTGCCGTTTATTGCGGGAACCGTCATGGCGGGAACCGGACGGTGGATAGTACTCACGCGTTACACGAATGAACTATTTGATAGTAAATACCGCGCAACGGCTATTTCCGCGCTCTCCATGATTGTGGGAATTATCTATGTGGCGATTACTTCGCTATCCGGTCCCATCATAGCCGCTTATGGCGTACGGACGGTCTATACGATGCTCGGGTTACTCACGTTAATTTTTGTATTTCCTCTTTCCGTGATCCTCGTCCGGAATCAAAAAGGAGTGTCTTGAGAACGTCTTGACAAGGTATATAAATAGTATATACTTTGTATATATGAATACCGCAGTCGTAAATTTTAAAGCTGACCCGAAAATAAAAAAGAACGCGCAAGTCGTGGTGGAGCGTTTGGGGTTTTCGTTAAGCTCTGTACTTAATGCGTACCTTCGCAACCTGGTCCGCACCCGTACTGTGGAGTTTTCTGATGATGTGCAGTTGGATCTTACTCCCTGGGCAAAGCGGATGTTGAAACAAACTGATAAAGATACCAAAGCGGGATTCGTTTCACCGGCGTTTAGTAATGTAAAAGAATCGATAGCCTGGCTTGATGACCCGAAGGCTCGATACCAGAATGGACATCCGGCACGATAAAGTATTCCGCAAACAATATCGTAAGGCAAACATGAATACGCGTTCGGCATTTGCAGAGCGATCTCAGCTTTTTCAAACTGACCCCTTTCATCCTTTCCTGCATAATCACGCGCTGAAAGGCATGTACAAAGGATACCGGAGTATTAACGTTACCGGAGATTGGCGTGCACTTTACATGGAGAGCCGTTCTGCGTCCGGAGAAGTCATCATAGAATTCAAATTATTTGGTACTCATAGTCAGCTCTATAAATAATATGATAACCTGTACGTTTGAAGATGGTGGGAAAGGATTATTGCGGCATGTCGTGGTTCACGGCATCATCGAGAAAGATGGGAAGTTGCTGCTCGTGAAGCGCGCGGGTCCCATATTGGAAACCGGCAAGTGGTCACTGCCGTCCGGATTTTTAAGCCGAGATGAAACCGCAGAACAGGCGATTATCCGAGAAATTAAAGAAGAAACTGGTTGGGACAGCGAGGTGATATCGCTTTTTCGAATTAATACGAACCCGCATCGTCCGCACGAGGACCGACAAAATATTGTAATCGAGTTTCTTCTTCGACCTATTAAAGAAACGGGACCACGGGACAGCGAAAATTCTAAAGTCGAGTGGATACCTATCGACAAGATTCTTGCCTTCGACCAGTTTGCTTTCGATCATGGAGAGAGCATTGGGTTATATTTGGAATATCGTAAACAACCCTTACCGCTTCCTCTTTTCGTATAGTTTCTCATTGGAGTATTGTCCCGATGCTGTTTCCGATGTTGATCGGAAATACAGCAACGTGGACCCCGCTTCGCGGGGGTAGTATTTGTCCGTCAGCTGACGGATTGGTAGTATTGGTAGTATTTATGCTATCCTTCGGCCATTATGGGTGATGTCGATGAAGTCAAAAACAGGACGGATATTATCAGTGTCATCGGCGGCAGGGTGACACTCAAAAAAGCCGGACGCCACTGGAAGGCGCTGTGTCCGTTTCACAGCGAAAAAACCCCCTCATTCATTGTTTCTCCCGAACGCCAGTCGTGGAAATGTTTCGGGTGCGGGAAGGGGGGGAGTGTCATAGACTTTGTCATGGAGAATGAGCGTGTGGACTTTGTCGAGGCGCTCACGAGTTTGGCGGAAAAGGCAGGTGTCAAGCTCGAGCGAAGGATGGCTGATACGCCTGAGGCGAAGCTTAAAGAAAAAATCATTTCCGCCAATCATCTGGCGAGCGAATATTATCAGTATCTTCTGACCAAGCACGCGATTGGAGAAAAAGCACGAGAGTATCTTAAAGGGCGCGGGGTGGCGGACAAAACGATCAAGTCATTCGCTTTGGGTTACAGTCCCAACAGTTGGGACGGGCTGCTTAAGTATCTCAAAAAGAAAGGCTTTGATGAATCGCTTCTTGATCAGGCCGGGCTCATCGTCCCGTCAAATCGTGGGGGGTACGACCGGTTCCGCGGCCGCGTGATGTTTACCCTTAAAGATCACCGCGGTAACGTCGTGGGGTTTTCCGGTCGGCTTCTGGATCCGGAAGCGAAAGAAGCCAAGTACATCAACACATCCGAAACGCTCGTATATAGCAAGAGTAATGTGCTGTATGGATTAGACGTGACGAAGACTGCCATCCAAAAAGAAGGGGAAGCGATCGTCATGGA
The DNA here is from genome assembly GCA_964558385.1 of uncultured Gammaproteobacteria bacterium. GTDB lineage: Bacteria > Patescibacteriota > Microgenomatia > UBA10105 > UBA927 > CAZLDC01. Next base: position 252 of record CAZLDC010000005.1, on the reverse strand, counting down.
GGGAGAGTTTGACGTCATTTCTTCCTTTCAGGCTGGCATAGGCAACGTCGTCGCGATTAAAGGATCGGCTCTGACCGAAGGCCACGTCAATCTTCTCCGGCGTTTTGCGGACCGGCTCATACTATCGCTTGATAGTGACCTCGCCGGAGACGCAGCTGCCCGGCGGGGGATTGAGATTGCTGACAGGGCGGGGCTTGATGTGCGGGTGGCAACCATGCCTTCCGGTAAGGACCCGGATGATGCGGCACGGGA
>CAZLDC010000004.1:7704-21054 GCA_964558385.1 uncultured Gammaproteobacteria bacterium | reverse complement strand
TACCCTTACTATCCCCACGCATCTATCCCGCCGCCAAAGGGAGCTTTTGGAGGAGCTTGAAAAAGCCTGAGTAGATGCTATAATAAGGAAGGTTTGAAGAGGTAAAGGTGGGGTAGCCCACCTTTTTTATTAAGTTACCCGCCGCGACTTACCGTTCGCCTTAGTTCATTTGAACTACGGCTTACGGAGCGTTCGCTAGGCGGGTAAAGAGGCCGCTATGCTAACCCTCTGGGAATCAGATTAGCATGCGGACACTAGTATGCCAGCGATTGTCCGATCAGAATTTTCACTTGCGCTTAATCAAGTAGCCACCGAACGGGGGATAGATCCTCTCGTGGTTCTTGAGACCATCAAGGCTGCAATTTTGGCCGCATACCGCAAAGATTACGGGACGAGCGAGCTTGAGACGTTGACGGTTGAGCTAAACCCGGATAACGGGGAAGCGAAGATATTTAAAGACGGAGTGAATATTACACCCCCCGGATTCGGCCGGATCGCCGCGCAGACGGCCAAGCAAGTTATACTTCAGCGGATCCGTGAAGCGGAAAAACAAGCCGTGCTTGCGGATTTTCAGACGAAAGTGGGAGCCATCGCATCCGGTATGATTCTCCGGTTTGACGGCCCGAATATCATCGTAGACATCGGACGCGCTCAGGCCGTGATGCCACCGCAGGAGCAAAGTCCGAGCGAGCGGTATCACCTCAACGCGCGTCTTACCTTTTATATAGAAGGCATCCGGGAAACGATGCGGGGCAATGAGATCATCGTCTCGCGCGCTCACAAAGGTCTCGTGGAGGGACTTTTTAAGCGGGAAGTTCCGGAAGTCGCCTCCGGCGCCGTCGAGCTTCGCGTTATCGCACGGGAGGCCGGGGGACGCACCAAAGTTGCGGTATTTTCCAACCAATCCGGAGTCGATCCGGTGGGATCCTGTGTGGGGCAAAAGGGAGTCCGCGTGCAGGCGGTCATCAATGAACTCGGCGGGAGTGAAAAAGTAGACATCATTCAGTGGAGTGAGGATATCCATCAGTTTATCACCGCTGCCCTCGCGCCGGCCAAAGAGCTTGAAGTGAAGCTCAATGAGAAGAAAAAATCCGCAGAAGTTTTTGTACCGGAGGATCAGCTATCCCTAGCTATTGGCCGGGACGGGCAGAACGTTCGGCTTGCGGCGAAAGTGACGGGATGGAAGATCGATATTAAAGGAAAAGGAGTGACGAGCGATAAGAAAGAAGCGATAAGCGATAAGAAGGAAGAAGACAAAAAAGGAGAAGAAAAAGAGGCAGATGAGCATTCAGAGCAAGCAGTTCAAAGTGAAGTAACAAAACCGGAAACGTCAGAAACCCAGGTGAGCGAATAGTATGAAACTGACTCTCCCTGCAGATTTCAGACAGTATGACCGATACGAAACCATTAGTATCATCTCCATTTGTACGACCCCCAGTGGTTGCAGTGTTGGGGCACGTTGACCACGGCAAAACCACGCTTCTTGATACCATACGGAAAACAAATGTTGCTCACGGCGAACACGGCGGCATTACCCAGACAATCGGCGCTTATCAGATAGAAGTAAAAAGGAAAAAGGATAAAGGTAAAAGCGAAGAGGAAGTGCGTAAAATTACGTTCATCGATACCCCCGGGCATGAAGCGTTTGCCGCGATGCGCTCCCGCGGAGTAAGCGCAGCAGATATTGCCATCCTCGTCGTCGCGGCCGATGACAGCGTCAAACCACAAACCGTCGAATCGATAACACAAATACAAAAAGCCGGAATACCCTTGATAGTGGTCGTCAATAAAATCGATCTTCCAGCAGCAAACGTTGACCGCGTGAAGCAGGATCTTGCCAAACACGGCGTGCAAGTCGAGGGGTTTGGCGGTGATACCCCGATTGCTCCGGTATCTGCAAAAGCTGGTACCGGCGTGAGCGAGCTTTTGGATCTCATCCTGTTGGTTGCGGACATGAAAGGCCTCGCGGGAGATCCGCATGCGCAAGCTGAGGCGGTCGTCATCGAAACGAGACTTGATAAAGGAAAAGGGATGGTCGCAACGATTGTCGTCAGAAACGGAACTCTGGCTGTTGGTATGCCGCTTTTTGCGGGTACAGCACAAATAGCAAAAATCCGGGCAATGGGAAATGAACGCGGTGAATCCGTGGTAAAAGCGCTTCCAGGCACTCCGGTAGAAGTATTAGGATTCACCAAACACCCTAACGTAGGCGAGGTGCTCTTTGGGATACCGCATCAGAAAACGGAAACAACAGGAGATTTGCAGCCTACTCCTGAAGTGCCGCAAACGGGTAGTACGCCAGAGCTACCGGATTTTCTCAAGCCCATTGATTTGGAAGCGGACCGCATGATCAAGATTATTCTCAAGGCCGATACGGCCGGTTCGCTTGAAGCAATTACCACCGCGCTGCCGAAAAAAGTCGTGATTGTCGGGCAGGGGGTTGGGGATATCACGGAAGCGGACATATTATCGGCTAAGTCCACCGGGGCAATTGTTATCGGATTTGGGGTGGCTCCCAAAGGCGCCGTTGTCAAGCTTGCGGATACGGAAAAAGTCATTTACCGGACATACCGGATTATTTACGAGCTGTTGGGTGAACTCTCAGAGGTGGTTGCGGGGCTTAAGGAAGTACTGCGGGAAGAGCGGGATTTGGGAATGGGCAGTATCATCGCAGAGTTTCCCTTTGAGCGGGACCGTATCGCAGGCTGCAAAGTGCTCTCCGGACGGCTCGCGCGGGGCGACCGCGTGAAGATCATGCGGGGCGAGACTGAGGTCGCACGGGGCAAGATCAAATCCATCCGCCGGGGTAAAGATGACATTACCAAGGCGGACGCCGGTATCGAGTGTGGAGTCCTGTTTGACCAAAAACTTGATTTTACTATAGGAGATGGTATAATCGCTTTCACCCTATAAATTCTATAGGATATATTGGCAAGTTCTAAGTTCCAAGTTCTAAATCCAAAATAAATCCAAATGACCAACGTTCCAATGAGGATTTAGAAATTAGAAATTAGGATTTAGGATGTACATGGATATGGACTACCAAACTGAAGTCACCAAGGTCAAAGAACTTCTGGTCAAAGCCAAGGATGTCCTCGTCGTCACACACGCGGATCCGACCGATGACAGCATGGGCGCGAGTTTAGCGCTCTACCTGGGGCTCGTGAGTTTGGGTAAAAAAGTCACTATTGCCTGTCCGGATCCGGTCACGGTCGGACTTTCGAGCTACGTCGGGGTCAATAAAGTACTCTCTGATCTCTCCGCCAAAAAAAACTTCGTCATTTCCCTTGATTACGTCGACGGATCCATCGAAAAAGTCAGCTACAATATTGAAGGGGACAAATTTAATCTGGTGGTGGAGCCCAGAGTCGGATTTGAGACGTTTTCTCCGGAAAAAGTCCACTATTCGTATGCCTCCGGCAACGCAGACCTTATTATTGCCGTTGATACGATCGATTTAGGGGGACTTAAAAAACTCTACGAAGGCAATAAAGATCTGTTTGCCGGCAAGCCGGTCGTCAACGTGGATCGTCATGCTACCAATGTGCAATTTGGAGCCGTCAATATTGTGGATCCGGCAGCCTCAACGACCGCGGAAGTTGTTGCCCGATTCCTCTCCATGTTGGGAGTCAAATTGACGGTCGATATAGCAACGAATCTCCTGAATGCCGTGTACGGAGGAACGAATAATTTTACCGCAACGAATGTTTCTTCCGGTGCCTTTGACGTGGCGTCGGTTGCCATTAAAGCCGGAGGAAAACGGTTTGGGATGCCCACGCCGAGCCCCGAAGAAAAGCCGTTTGAGGAGTCTGCTGTACCGCAGGCGGTAGAAATGGCATCTGCAAATCCGGTGTCCGGACATGACACCCATGATCATCCGCATCCGCACCCTGAGCCGCACATGCCATCCGCCGGGGCGGCGGGCGGATCCGTCACGCCGGTGGGGCAGACACCCCCCGACTGGCTCAAGCCCAAAATTTTCAAAAGCTCCAATCTTCTATAAACTGGATTGAGACCAGGGGCCCATTGTTTTTTATCGGATAATCAGGTACAATACACGTATTGGAGCCTGATGAGTGCTTCATTTTTTACTCAATTTACCTAGTTCCTCTATGCCAGCAAAGAAAGCCACAAAAACCGCAAAGGTTGCCAAGAAATCATCCGTAAAGACCAAAACGGCCAAACTTTCCGTAAAAGCTGCAAAAACCACTAAGCCCGCGAAACTCTCTAAAAAAGCAGCAGCCCTCAAGGAATCGGCCGGTCCGGTCGCTATCCCAAGCGCGGAAAAGCAGGAAGTTATCGTTCAGTTTCAGGTCAAGCAAGGCGACACCGGCAGCCCTGAGGTGCAAGTCGCACTTCTGACCAAACGCATCGAAAAACTCGTCGGGCACCTGAAGAGCAATCCTTCGGATAATCATTCCAGACGGGGGCTTCTGGGGATCGTCAGCAAAAGACGGAGACTCCTCAATTACCTTGAAAAAAAAGACCTTGCGCGGTATAAGGATGTATCACAGAAATTGGGACTCGCAAAATAATCAATTTGATGATAGACTATTGAAGATAGTAGATGGTGGTAGATGGTAGAAGCGAGATGATTGAAATGCGGAGAAATCATCTATCTTCTATCGTCAACCACTACGCACTATCCTCGACGTTCTACTGTCTTAAAGCGCATGAAGCTTGTAAAAAAATCCATTGAGTTAAACGGGAAAGAATTATCCCTTGAAGTCGGACGGTTTGCCGAACAGGCATCTGCCGCGGTCCTCGCGCGCTTTGGCGACACGATGGTGCTTGCCACCGTGACGGCATCTTCCAAAGAAACGACGCTCGACTATTTTCCCTTGAGCGTTGAGTATGTCGAACGGCTCTACGCCGGAGGCAGGATCAAAGGCAGCCGATGGGTCAAGCGTGAAGGCCGGCCGACGGATGACGCAGTCCTTGCCGGACGCATCATCGACCGGTCGATCCGACCCCTATTTCCCAAATCCTATAAACACGACGTGCAGGTGATCATTACGGTCCTTTCCGTCGACGGAGAGAATGATCCGGATGTATTGGGGCTGGTCGCGACGAGCGCCGCGATCGCCATTTCGCCCATCCCCTGGAACGGGCCGATTGCCGGAGTGCGAGTCGGGTACGTAAAAGACCAGGGAAATAGCGCATATCTCATCAATCCCACGCTCCCCGAGCAGGCGATGAGCGAGTTTGATTTCGTCGTTGCCAGCACAAAGACAAAAACCATGATGCTCGAGGGAGGATTTTGTGAAACGCCCGAGGCGGTCGTATATGAAGCGGTGCAAAAAGCGAAAGAAGCCAATGTCAAGCTCATAGCCCTCATTGAATCCCTCGTCAAAGAAGTCGGTAAGCCCAAAATCACCATGCCGGAAGTCAGTGCCGCAGACGAGCTCAAAACAAAGATAACAAAGGACTACAAGAAAGAAATGGCGGATGCATTTGCCAAAAAAGCAGAGAAAGAATTTGGCGGGGATGAAGTCGTGGCACTTTCCAAAACAATCGCTGAGGCTTATGGCGCGCAATACAGTGTGAAAGCGATTGAAGAAGCGCTGGACGCCTTGTTTAAAAAGCAAGTCCGGGAGCTCGTCCTCACGAAAGCCAAACGGTTTGACGGAAGAAAGATTGATGAAATCCGGCCGATTTCGGTCGATGTGGGTATTCTCCCCAGGACGCACGGTAGTGCTATGTTCAAAAGGGGTCAGACGCAGGCACTCACGATTGTGACGCTCGGCACGCCGGCGCTTGCGCAGCTTCTGGAAAGCCCGATCGGGGAGGAATCCAAACGGTACATCCATCACTACAGCATGCCACCCTATTCTGTGGGAGAGACGGGAAGAGTCGGGACACCCAGCCGCCGCGAAATTGGCCACGGAGCCTTGGCGGAGCGGGCGCTTCTGTCTGTCATACCGTCAGAGGATGAGTTTCCCTACACCATCCGCCTCGTGTCGGAGATTATGTCCAGTAACGGTTCGACGTCTATGGCCTCTACCTGCGGATCAACGCTTGCCCTCATGGATGCCGGAGTTCCGATCAAAGAGCCGGTCGCTGGGATTTCCATTGGCCTTATGACCGATGAGAAGAAGTATGTCCTTCTTACGGACATTTTGGGTATTGAGGATTTTGCCGGAGATATGGACTTTAAAGTGGCGGGTACGAAAAATGGCATCACCGCAATTCAGCTTGACATGAAGATAGACGGTATTACGGATGAAATGGTAGAAGAAACGCTATCACGGGCTCAAAGCGCGAGAATGAATATTCTCGACGTGATGCTTGCGACACTCCCTCAGTTCAGAACATCTCTTTCCCAGTATGCGCCACGGGTAAAAGTTGTCAAAATTCCTACGGAAAAAATCGGCGAAGTCATCGGCCCGGGAGGCAAGATGATCCGGCAGATTATCGCGGTGACCGGAGCTACCGTCGACGTGGAGGATGACGGGTCAGTGATGATTTCCGGTACGGATGAAGCAGTCGCAAAAGCCGTGGAATGGGTCGAGGGACTCACCAAAGACGTCGCACCCGGTGAGGAGTATGAAGGGGAAGTCAAACGGATATTGCCGTTCGGTGCATTTGTAGAAATATTACCCGGCAAAGAAGGCATGGTACACGTCTCTCAGATGTCTACGGGTTTCGTAAGCTCCCCCAATGACGTGGTTGCTTTAGGGCAGAAAGTCAAAGTGCGGGTCATGGAGATAGACGACCAGAAACGCGTAAACCTTTCGATGCTGTTTGGCGAAGATGCCAAAAAAGCGCCCCTCCGGGAGCGGCGTGAATTCGCCGATCGTCCGCGCCGCCCATTTAACCGCGGCGGCAGGAGATTTTAACGTGCCCCACCTTTTTTCTCTCTAAGTGTTAGAGTATCATGAGTATATGTCCAAATTGACTGATGAAGTTGAAATTCTTCGCAAATCCGTGATGGATTCCCATCTCCCTCAAGCCATTGAAATCCGTGTAATGGGAAATCTGGATGAAGTCCTGCGCCTTGCTCAGGATGTCTCATCGAGGGTGCATACGGAGCAGATGATGCGCTACGTAGAGTGGGTGGTAAGTTTACCATGGAACAGCCGGACCAAGGATGTCGTGGATCTGGTCCGCGCCCGGGAGGTTCTTGACCGTCATCATTATGGACTGGAGCCGGTGAAGGAGCGGATTCTCGAGTACCTTGCGATACTCAAACTCAACCGTGACCGGTGGGAAGAGGAGAAACAAGGGGATGACAGTAAGCTTTCCCATGCTATCCTCGCCCGCCGCGCGCCGATTCTTTGTCTAGTAGGGCTTGTCGGAACAGGAAAAACGACGCTCGCCAAATCGATCGCAGAGGCTATGGGCAGGCGGTTCGTCCGGATTCCCTTCGGTGGCATGAGTGATGCGCTGGATCTTCGCGGGCAGTCGCGGGTACGGCCGGATGCACAGATTGGGCTTATCATGAAAGGCCTCAAGTTTGCCGGTACCAGAAATCCCGTGATGCTTCTGGATGAAATCGACCGGGTAGCGGAGGGCACGCGCGGGGACATCATGGGAGTACTGGTTGAACTTCTGGATCCGGAGCAAAACGCGGCGTTTACGGACCATTACCTGGATTTTCCGTTTGATTTGTCTGAGGTACTTTTTGTCGCGACTGCCAACAATACGACTAATATCGCAACGGCAGTCATAGACCGGCTGGAGCCTATTCAGATGCCCTCCTATAGCGATGAGGAAAAAATAAAAATAGCCAAAGATTACGTCCTGCCTCAGCTCATGCGGGAGTCAGGATTAACGAATGAAAATTTGGTGATCGACGATGAGTTGTGGCCCAAACTCGTCCGGCCCCTGGGGTATGATGCCGGCATCAGAAGCCTTGAGCGGACGATGAATGCGCTGTGTCGGAAAGTAGCCCGCATGATCGTCGAGGGCAAGGGAAAAAATTTTCACATTACAAAAGAAAATATGAAGGAATATATGGAGGTTTATTAACTATGAGCTTCTGGAGAACACAACATAGGACGGTCTATCAAGGGACTTCAAAAACCGGCAAAGACTCAGTCAGGATTATCCCCCTTGGCGGCATGGGAATCGTGACCAAGAATATGTTCGTCTATGAATACCGGGTGGAGGGTAAAATTCGTGACATCCTCATCGTGGATTGCGGCATCGGATTTCCGGATCCGGAGATGTATGGCGTAGACGTGGTCGTGCCGGACGTGCGGTATTTGGAGAATAAAAAACAATATATCCGGGGACTCGTGTTTACGCATGGGCACGATGACCATATCGGCGGGATACCATATGTCTATGGCAAGCTTGGGGCGGTGCCGATGTGGGGGACTGTGCTTACTGCCGCATTTGCCAACATTAAACTGCGCGAGATCAAACAGCATCCCAAAGTGACTCCTGTCCCGCTTGATCAATCGATTACCATAGGAACATTTACCATTTCCTTCGTCCGGATGACCCATTCGGTGCCGGATGCAGCTAACCTCATCATCGAAACGCCGATCGGCATTTTTTATCACGGGAGCGACTTTAAATTTGATTTTGATCCGCTGGACGGGAAACGGAGTGAACTAGACAAAATTAATGCCGTGGGAAAGCGCGGGGTGCTGTGTGCGCTCTCCGACGCCCTCGGCAGCGAACGGCCGGGATTTACCCCTTCCGAGCAGGTCGTCGGAGAGACGATTGAGAAGGAGCTCAAACTCGCGACGGGCAAAATACTCTTTACGACCCAGTCGAGTAACATCTCGCGCATTCAGCGGGCAATTGAGCTTGCGATCCAATATGGCCGCAGCGTCGCGTTTCTCGGGCGCAGTATTGATCAGAATGTCGAGGAGTCCGTCAAGCTCGGGTACATGAACTTTGCCCGGGAGGCGCTCGTGCGTGACCGGGATCTGAAACGGATGCCTCCCACCAAGCAGTTTCTTGTCGTTGCCGGCAGTCAGGGTCAACCGGATAGTGCCCTCGCGCGAATTGCCAACGATAGCCACCGGTTCGTGACGCTTGAGGAGGGGGATACGGTCATCATTTCCGCCGATCCTATCCCCGGGCGCGAGCATGACGTTAATAACCTCATTGATCAGATCTACCGGAAAGGAGCGCGCGTCTCCTACAGCGACATCATGGAGGATCTTCATGTATCCGGCCACGGGAGTCAGGGAGATATGATGCTTCTCCTTTCCGCCCTCGGACCGCGGTACGTTTTCCCGATTGGCGGCACGTACAAACACCTGATGCAGTATCGGCGTTTAGCGCAGGATTTAGGGGATGACAAGCGCGACATTCTCATTCCGGAGGTAGGGCAGGTCCTTGAATTTACTTCCCAGAACGCGCCTAGGGTGGTCGAAACGTTGGAGCTTGAGAACATCATGGTTGACGGACTGGGCGTCGGGGACGTGGGTAATGTCGTGCTTCGCGACCGGCAGACGATCGCAACAGAGGGGATCGTGGTGGTGGTCATTCCGATCCAGAAATCCAGCGGTCGGGTGACGAGCAGCCCGGACATCATCTCCCGCGGATTTGTGTATATGAAAGACTCCGGGGAGCTTTTGGACCAGGCGCGTCGGGTCATCATGCAGTCTCTCAAACTCAAAAAGGGCCGGATGATGGACTGGCAGTTTGTACGGAAGCAAATCAGCGAAAATCTCTCCACCCTTCTGTCCAAGGAAACCGGACGCTACCCCCTCATCGTCCCGGTCATTGTGGAAGTATAACTCCGTGACATTTGCTTCGTTTTGTGATATACTATAGGACTTCTTGTGAATCAGATCAGACGCTGGCGTCTGTGTTTTGGTTCCTTGAACATTGCTCTTTTACACCACCGCAAAGTTAGTACTCCTTTCATTTTGTGGAACAGTGTGGAGCTAAAAAATTAGCTTTAGATAGTTCCAAAAAAAATTTTCAAGGAGACAGAAATGAACAGATATGGAAGTATTATAGGTTTTGGAATACTGGTAATAGTTTTTGGGGCATTGGGGTCTTATGTTTTAGGAAGTGGTCCAATTAGGATCACCCAGCCACCGCCAAGCGCAACTTCAACGCTAGTAGGTTTGGATCCATCCTGCGCACAATGGGTGAAGAATAACCCAATCCAACCCGGATCGAAATTTGGGATAGAGATCTCGACTTTGAAAGTCGACAGTAATATTCGTGTCGGCGAGTCCGTCGAGATCATGAAAATCACCTCGACAGGGTCGAAGGGATTTATGTTTTGTGGATACCCATATCCACCCGATCCAAACATCATTGGTTGGAGTCCATGGACCGGTGGATTGGTTCCTGGTTTGATGACAACTGTTAGAATTACAGCATTTAAGTCAGGTACAATCGATGAGAAGGTGACAATATATGACTTAAGTTCTGGGATTGGAAAGGATATCATTATCCATATTGTTGTTAAGTAGCCTGCGGTGGTGGCCGGGTGTGATGAGAATCAAAATGTCTGAGCGATTTTTTGCTCACCCATCTCATCACACCCCGGTTCACATTTTTCATATTGCTTCTTTTTGGAGTGAATAATTTTAAAATCCTCGGAACGCTTGCAGGCTTCTGCTACACCTTCTATACTAGGTAAGTTATGAAACGGTCATTTTTTGGCGGGGGGAAGCGCCGGTACAAACGGCACAGCACATTCCGGTTTAAACTCAAACAGCAGACGGTCTACACCGTGGGGGCGATATGGCTTTGGCTCTTTGCCGCCGTCATCACTGTTTCATTTTTCGGTGAAGGCGCCGTCCTCGTCACACTCCGGGATGCGCTCGTGGTTCACCTCGGGTGGATCATGTACCTCATGCCGCCGTTTCTTGTTTCCCTGAGTTTCCTATTTTTTAAAGTGAAGTCGGATATTGGGCGTCCCAATGTACCGCTCGGTATTGGGATCATGCTCGTTGCGCTTGCGACCCTGACGCAATCCGGAGACGTGGGCGTTTTGCTTTGGTCGCTTCTCTCTGGCGCCATTGCTCCGGAAGGGACGGTCGTTGTTGCTCTGGGGCTTTTTATGATCAGCCTCATTGTCCTTTTTAACACGTCGCTTGACCGGTTTATGAATTTTCTCTTTATGGGAGCGCAAGCCCTATGGGAGTGGGCCAATGCCGCCCTTGAGCGCATGACGGGCAGGCGCGACCGGGCGATATTTGGCCGGGAGGAGAAGCCGATCCTCAAGATAAAAGGAGTCGATGACGCAAAGCCCTTTATCAAAGCGCCGATCAACCCACCGCCGGTCCCCTCAGCGGAAAAGGCCGCCGCGCACGGAGTGAAGTCAGAGCTCAAGATCCAAAGTCCCATGTCCAACGTGCCCAGCACCGACGGCACTGCGATATGGGAATACCCGCCGCTTTCGCTCCTGTCTGATGGCCCGGGTGGCAAAGCGGACCGGGGGGATGTACGGGATAACGCGCAGGTGATCGAAAAGACCCTCGATGGGTTTGGGATCAAAGCGGATGTGGTCGAGGTAAATAAAGGACCGGCCGTCACCCAGTATGCGCTCGAGATTGCCCTTGGCACAAAAGTATCCAAGATCACGGCACTTTCCAGTGACCTCGCCCTCGCCCTTGCCGCGCCTACGGGCCAGGTCCGGATTGAAGCGCCGATTCCGGGCAAAAAACTCGTCGGCATTGAAATCCCCAACCGCGGCCTCGAGTTTGTGACACTCAAAAACATGCTTGGATCGGAGGTCATGCGCAAAGCCAAGAGTAAGCTCACGGTAGCGCTGGGATTGGACGTATCGGGAAGTGCCGTGACCGGAGATATCGGGAAAATGCCGCACGTGCTGATTGCCGGTACGACCGGATCAGGAAAATCGGTGCTCATCAATTCCTGGATATGTTCGCTCCTGTTCCGTACGACCCCGCAGGAAGTACGGCTCATCATGGTCGACCCCAAACGGGTGGAACTCACGGGTTATAACGGCATACCGCACCTCTTGACGCCGGTCATTGTTGAGCCGGATAAGATCCTCTCGTCGCTTCGATGGGCGATGGGCGAAATGGAAAACCGCTATAAGCAATTTGCCGAGGTAGGCGTGCGAAACATTGACAGCTTTAACGACCTTTCCGGATTTCAGGCTATGCCCTATATTGTGATCATCATTGATGAGCTAGCTGATCTGATGGCGTATGCTCCGGTCGAGGTCGAGGATAGCATCTGCCGGATAGCCCAGATGGCACGGGCAACCGGCATTCATCTCGTGCTTGCGACCCAGCGGCCGTCGGTCGATGTCATCACCGGGCTTATCAAAGCCAATGTACCGGCAAGAATTGCCTTTAGCGTCTCGTCCATGATTGACTCCCGGGTCGTCATCGATATGCCCGGCGCTGAGAAACTTTTGGGAAAAGGAGATATGCTCTATGTGCCGCCGGATCAAGCCAAACCGAGCCGCATCCAGGGGACATTTGTATCGGAGCAGGAAGTGAGCAAACTCGTCGAGTTTCTCCGTAGTAAAAATATGCCGGTCCAGTATACCGAAGAAGTGACAAGTCTCTCGGTTCCGGTCGGGGGTAAAAAAGGAGCCGGGGGAACTTCGGGAGGGGACGGACATGACCATCTGTTTGAAGACGCGATCCGGCTCGTGTGCCAGCACGATAAAGCGAGCGCCTCGCTGCTGCAGCGCAGGCTCTCGATAGGCTACGCGCGGGCGGCAAGGATCCTCGACCAACTGGAGGAATCCGGCATCATCGGGCCGGGAGAAGGCAGCAAGCCCCGTGACGTCCTTATGAAAAACGCCGAAGAGTATCTGGCGCAGCAAGCACAGCAACAAAGTTAATTGGTTAGTTCGTTACTTCGTTACTTCGCTTTTTTAACTTCACTAAGTAACTAAGTAATTCAGTAAGAACCACATGAAAACCGTAGGGAGCATACTCAAGGAAGCACGGGAGGCAAAACATCTTTCGCTAGATCAGATAGAAGCTGCGACCAAGATCCGAGCGAAATTTTTGGGAGCTATAGAGGAGGACAATTACGCAACGCTCCCTTCCCAGGCGTACGCGAAAGGATTTGTAAAAAATTACGCGGAATTTCTCGGTATTCCGACGGCGACGATTCTCGCGTTTTTCCGTCGGCAAACACAGGAGATCCATAAATCCGCGATTCTTCCCAAAGGAGTCGCCTCATCACTCAATCGTACGTGGCTGCAGCTCACGCCGGGTAAGTTTCTTATCCTCCTGTTTACCGGTCTCGTCATAGCATTTCTCGTGTATCTGGGGATTCAATACCGACAGCTTCAGTATCCACCGGAGATAGCCATAGATACACCCAAGGAAGCATCGATCGTGATGGCCAAAAAAATTGAGGTGTTGGGCAAGACCGACGCGGACGCAACCGTGACGGTAAACGGTATATCGGTGCTCGTTCGCACAGACGGCAAAT
>CAZLDC010000004.1:4130-7694 GCA_964558385.1 uncultured Gammaproteobacteria bacterium | reverse complement strand
GACGTTGGAGCCGGGGACAAACACAATCACGGTGATCGCGACGAGCAGATACGGGAAGACGTCTACAGCAACTCGGTCCGTCACATATCAATCAGAAGAACCAAATCCTCGTTGACAGTACGGAGGGTTTAGGAGATACTAGATGCACGCTAAATTCGTATTTCGATATTCGAATTTCGTATTTAGTCTAATCCTTCTGCCATGGATCCTGTCCAACTTACCATCATCGCTGTCAGCTTCATCCTTACTGCCCTTTTTGTCTTCCTGGGCGTTCAGGTTTGGTATATCCTCAAGGAAATGCGCATATCATTTCAAAAAGTAAACACGATGCTTGACGATGCGACAAAAGTGACGGGAACGGTCAGCTCGGGATTTACGAGTGTTGCCGGTCTCTTGAGCGGGGTGAAGGCAGGACTGTCGCTTTTTAGCGCATTTAAAAAGAAACAGGAATAGCCCGCCGCAACTTACCGTTCGCCTTACCTACTATTCGTAGCGCGGCTCACGGAGCGTTTACTGGCGGGTGTAAGAAACAGTAATCCCGATGAAACATCGTCGGGAACTGTTTCTAACAGAAAACTAATATGAATAATGAAAATCACCACGATAATCGGTTCTGGTTTGGATTTTTCATCGGCGGACTTTTGGGCGCATTGCTCCTCTTTTTTATGGGGACAAAAGAAGGAAAAAAGACCGGAAAAGCCCTGGAGGAAAAAGGCAAAGATCTCCTGGAAGAGCTTCAGGAGAAACTGGAGGAAATGGAGAAGCGCGGTAAAGAACTTGTCCGGCAGGGTGAGGAGATCAAAGAGCAGGTGGTTGAGGAGATCAAAGAAAAGAAAGAGGATCTTACGGAGGTAGCTGCCGAGAAGCTCGATACGGCGCTTGCCCAGATCGAGAAACTCCAGGAGCAAAGCGTTGAGACGACCAAGCATATCCGCCAACGCTTCTTCAAAAATCTTCCAAAGAAGAGATCATAATATACATTCAATCAACGATATGGCGTTAGTAATTTCTGATCTTCCAAAATCTGATTGGTGGGGAAGAGGAATTCCCGAACATCAACATAATTGGATGACGAAAAAGCATCTCCTGCCCCGCCAAGATATCATTGAGCACTCCTACGCTCACTTGGTTGAAACGCTTTCTGCGTTAGCAGAATTGACGGTTATTCCGTTCCCCGACGCACTAGATTCTCCGGCTTGCTACGCGCATGACTTTATATTTATCCGTGACTCATTTATTTCCAACAATCGAGGGGATGTCATGATGAGTAATTTCTCCGAGCGAACGAGACAAGTAGAAGCAACGTATATGCATGGTTGGCTACAGCGTAAAGGATATACAGTTCGTACGGTATCGCAGACTGCGTATGTCGAAGGTGGTGAGTTTCATTATCTTCCTCAGGAACAACTTCTGTTAGCCGGAATCAATAGGAATAATAAAGAAGGTGTTGACGCTGTCTCAAAATTTTTACAGGTTAAAGACGTGTGTATCATAAAGTCCGAAGCATATCATATAGATACAACTGTTGGAATAGTACTGGATGTTTCGGGGAAGTGTTGTGCGGTTCTTGCTTGTCGAGATGCTGTTTCGAATTACAAGGAGCTTGAGGAGTGGTGCAGGCGATATGGACTCCATCTTATACCTCTTGATGGGATAGATGGGATGGGGAAACCGCAAACACCGGGTACATTTGCAGTGAATGGACTCTCAATTCCGGGATACTTGGTGAGTTGTGCGGAATTTCAAACACCAGGTGTGGAAGATGTGCTTACATCACAAGGGATACGACACATCATCGTTCCTCTTCACGACCTGACATTTACGGGAGGCGCCATACACTGTTTAACGAATGAATTATAGAATGAAATTTTTCGAATATCGTGTGGAGACGACCAAACACATCCGCCAACGCTTCTTCAAAAATCTTCCGAAGAGGAAATAATCATCGAGCTGCTTCAACGAGGGCGTGGTAGAGGTTGTCTTCGATATCGATGGTTCCGTCACTGAGACGTTTTTTTGTGAGTAGGTCGCCGCGCTCGCCGGGCATCAGGATTTCCGAAACTTCGGGAAGTTTTTTGGTGGCCTTCACGCGGGCGGCGAGGGCTGACACGTTTTTGGCAAACTCCTTGCGGTCGGTAAGCATTTCCGGATCAATGACGAAGACGAGATTACCCCAGTTGGCCGCGGTGTCGCCGATGCCAGTGAAGGACGCTCCCACGAGCGGACCGGTGAGAATCTCGACCATGAGAGCAAGCCCCTCCCCTTTATAACTTTTATCAAATGGTCGAAGCGCCCCATCCATGGCTTTGCCCGGATCATCCGTTAGATTTCCTTCGCTGTCGTATGCAATATCCGGCGGGATTTTTCGACCGGCGGTTTTGGCTTCTATCAGTCCGTAGTAGGCCATGGCAGCGGTCGCCATATCCAGCACAATCGGATCTTTATCAGTCGGAATGCCGATCGCCATCGGGTTGGTACCAAAGATGGGCTCATAGGATCCGTGGTAGGAGACGGTTTCCGGCGATCCGGCAAAGACAAAGCCGACGAGTCCTTCGCGCGCAATTTGTCCCGCCCAGTATCCCAGGGCACCGGTGGAGCTATTTGTCATATTCGTTCCAACAATCCCAATGCCGTGCTCTTTGGCTTTAGCAACAGCGAGTTCCACCGACTTTTTCATAACGATTGCGCCGGGATTGTGTGCTCCATTGATGCGTGCGGAAAGCTTGGTTTCTTTTTCTATCGTCATTTCTCCGGCCGCCGGATTTTTGGGGATGCCTTTGCCGATGAGCTTGACGAGCCCCTGATTGTTGCCCCGCAGTTGGGCATACATGAGCATACCAATGACGGTGTCTGCTTCGCTGTCGGTATACCCTTGTTTCTGGAGCGCTTTGAGACCTAAGGCCTTGAGATCGTTGATCGGTACGTTCATAGTATTTTTCGTTTCGTTAATCGTGATGATATCACGTGAGTTCTTTCGTCAGCCAGTCGGCGTACTTTTTGGACATGTGGATGACGGGGATGGCAAAAAATGCAGGGTTTTCGTAGGAGTGCATCGCGAGAACTTCTTTTTCTATTTTTTTGTAGTGTTTCTCGATGGTCTTACACAGCAGGATAACTTCGTCAGCCTCCTCTATATGATTTTTCCGCGGCGGCCAGAGGTACATCGAGTGCATGCCGGGAACGATATTGACGCACCCCACGAGATGCTTTTTGAGAAGATGCCGCCCGATATCTTCCGCCTGTTCCTTCGATTCACACGTTATATAAACAAGAATCATGCTGTTCATATTTTTTTTAATAGAGATATTTTATCATGTATCATATGAATATGCGGCAGTATTGCAGCGGATGCGATGAATACTCCACCAAGAAAAACGTTTGGAAGCGGTATTTCTTGAAAGAACAAGAATCCGAAGATGACCGCAAAGATTACCTCAACAGGCAAAATGATACTGGCAATCTGTGCTTCTAAATATCGAAATCCAAGAACGACAAACGCTACGGCACTTATTTGAGTCAGTGCATATACGATTTGCCAAACCCAAACAGCATTCGTGAGATCCG
>CAZLDC010000004.1:0-4120 GCA_964558385.1 uncultured Gammaproteobacteria bacterium | reverse complement strand
ATCCGGTATAGAATCTTTTACCATCAAAGATCCAATCAGTGTGGCGCAAAGAGCGACAGAAGCATCAATAAAAACTAGTTGGGTATTGGGATATCGATCAGAGACTTTTTTTGACAAATTATTCCATAATGCCGTAGAAACACCCGCGAGCAGACCAAAAAAGATAAATTGGATTTTATCCGTTGAAAATTCTGCAGAAAAAATAAGAATCAATCCAATTGTTGAGAGTATAATGGATATGATTTTTACGATTGTTAGCGATTCTTTATATAATATTTTACCGAAAATAAATCCTCCAATTATCATTGATGCATAAAGGAGAAAATAGGTTGTACCTATTGATAAATTATTAATCGTAATATAGAGAAGGACAACGGATACAACGTCGCTTAATGGCCAGAGTATCATCCATTTCAAATCCTTGTATTCGATATTCTTCCATGTTTTAGTGAACAGAAGAAATAATCCGATCATTATCAAAATGATGATGTTTCGAGTCCAGCTTTGTGAGAATTCCCCAAAGCTTTGGCCGATCATACGAGATAAAATCCCATAGAATCCATAGGAAGCAGCAGCAAGTACGATAAATATGGAGCCTTTTAATTGATTATTCATTTATTTTATGTTGCTTCGGATCAAATTTGGGGACGTTGGCCATGAAGAGGGTGAGAGTGCTGTTCGTTTTCCAGGCATATGTTTCTCCCTTATCCAAAAAAATGAGATCGCCCACACTGATGGGATGTTTTTGGGTAGGAGATACGATAAATCCCTCACCTGCGATGATGAAGGCGAGCTCTTTGGAAACTTCATTGACGGCGAAACCTTTTTCCGGATACCGATCTTTGATTTCTGCGATGGCACCGCTCACCGATGTATCCTCGAAAGTAAATTCCCAGACGGTAGCGGTGGGAGATATCTGAATTTTGGCAGCTTGCGATGACGGAATAATATTCATGGGATTATTGTAACCGAATCCGGGCAAGTTCTGAAGTCTCAAGTGATGGGTAGAGTTTTTCTTTCCGAAGGATAATTTCTTTAACCTTCATAGTCATCGTGGTTTGGAAACTCTCCAGAAGTTGAATCACCCGCTTCGGGTCGCGGAGTTTCGTTTTATATCGCGCGATCGTTGTATGGATGAAAGTATTATCTTTTGTCGTTTCCGAAGGGAATGGTAGCGTCTCTTTCAGCGCGGCACGTAAGGCTTGCATTTCATCGTGATTATCCAATGCTGCCCAAATGATGGCAGAGTTCAAAGGGATAACGTTAACAAAAGAAATAGGAAAAGAAGAAAACTTGTTGTCGAGTTGTTGGAATCTGAAGAGAAAGTCTTCTTCAATAGCTTCCCACGTTTGGTCGTGTCCGAGTTTATAGGTACCACCCCAATAGACGACTTGATTGAAACTGATGTGTTGAAATAGTCGGGGAGTAAGGAGTAGTGCATCCGGTTCAAGCGCTCGAAGTTCATCCTGAAGTTTACATACAGCACTCCGTACTTCTTCGGAAAGATCGATCTGAAGGGTGACCCCTTTGATCGGCTTGCCCCACATGGCATCAAATTCAATATCGTCATCGAGAAACTTTTGGCGGTGTTTTAATGCCATTCCGTCGTAGATAGTATTGAGTCTTTGATTCATATCATCATGTCTTCTTGAGTTTTTTCCAACTCGACGTGTCATGGTGATAGATTGCCTGCTGATGGGCAACGGATAGACCGATTTTTTGAACAAGTTCGGCCAGGAGAATATCGAGCTTTTTCCTATATTCCGACGACTGCGCCTCTTTAAACTGTTTGATTAGTTCCGGATGATCTTTTTTCAATGCATGAAATAACCGGTCGGCGATAGCAGGTGAAAGATTGATGTGTTCAAGGTAGATATACGTGATGCCGGTTTGTTTAATGGCTCGAAGAAGTGTATCGAGTTTGTCTTTTTGAAACACAAAATGCGGGAGGAGCGGGCCGACGAATGCGTACGTAGCGATTCCTTCGTCATGGAGTTTGGTAAGGGTCTTGAGACGCGCTTCGTGTGGCGAGGCAAACGTTTCGAGATATTTGGAAATGGGGTCGCCGGTAGAAGTGATCGTCATGCCAACCTCGATATTCTTTAATTGCTTAAAAAGATCCACATCTCGAAGGACTAAATGGGATTTTGTGAGAATACCTATCTTGCCGTGATAGTCAAGGTCGACAAGCACTTGGAGACACTGACGGGTGAGTTTGTGTTTGGCCTCCAGACCCTGGTACGGGTCGGTGACGGAGCTGAAAAAGATCGTGCCAATATCTTTATTCTTCAGTTTCTTCAACTTGGCTGATAGTTCTTTATGAAGCAGGTTAGGTGCATTGACCTTCACATCCACATAGCTTCCCCATGACTCGTTAGGGTGGGTGAACCTGCCGACGAACGCCGCGTAGCAGTACTTACACCCGAACCGGCAGCCGGTATATGGGTTTACCACCCAATCCGCATCCGGCAAGCCGGATTTCTGGAGGATGGTCTTTGCCGTAATTTCTCGTACGTTGTAATCCATAGTCCATTTCTATGTTTTTTTAACATAGTAACATGTTACTATGTTAAAAACCCAGCACCATACGTTTATGGAAGCCTCGGAAAATTGTTGGGATACTTTTGAGCAAGGACAGAGAGGTCGTGTTGCGTGACTATCGATAAGGGAAGTTTTGTTGTTTCCTCGGGGGTAAACCAGCCAATGGCATCGCATTTTTCGGGCTCGAGAATTTTTGGTTCGCCACGGATGATTTTACAGACGTAAGTAGGGGAGACCCAGTGCTGATGCTCGTCGGGGATGATGTGGCTGCAGACGTCGAGCAGTTCGATGACCTGGATATCTATTCCGTGTTCCTCCTTGATTTCCCGATTGATCGCCTCCTCAAGCGTTTCACCAAATTCGACACTGCCACCGGGGATTTCCCACTTCCCTCGTTCATTTTTGGCTTTTTTACCACGCAATGTCAGAAAGAGCTTGCCTTCACGATTGAAGATTGCCGCTCCTACCCCTACGCCAATATAGTCGATACCCCGCTGCATAACGAATTGAAAAAATTGTTATTTTTTACAACTGCAATCACCTGAGGGCTTGCTGCAACCGCTGCACGTCCCATTTTTGATTTCTTTCCCGCACGTTTTACAGGATTCACATCCGCATGTTTGACACATAGTCTCACCCCCCTTCGTATGCCTATCTTACCACATGACCGCGTGATTTTGAGGGTTTATAAGACTAATACTATATGAGAGAACGTTTGCCTGATTGGGTAAAAAGGTTATTATTGCCAATTAATCAAGTAAATCCTGCTACTTTAGCAGCCATATCTGAACAAAGTGGTGCTCATTGGGTAGTCGATGAACATATTTTTGCACCGATAAGCGAAGTTCCGGATGATAGTCACATAATTGCAGAGGCGATTAATAGTGGTGTGAATAAGGGTTAATGCATGAGTGATCCATTGCAACCGTATTACGACACGATTGAGGAAATGAAAAAGAAGGGCCTCTATACGCCCGTGCGGGTCTTGGAGTCCTCGCAGGGGCCGTGGTTTACGATTGACGGTAAAAAACTGCTGAATTTGTGTTCCAATAATTACCTCGGGTTTGCCCAGGACAAGCGGCTGGTGAGTGCCGCTGTCACCGCAGTGCGCAAATACGGCGTCGGCCCGGGTGCGGTGCGGCCTATTTCGGGCAATCTTAAGCTCCATATGGAGGCGGAGGCTGCCCTCGCGAAGTTTAAAGGAGCAGAAGCCGCGTTTCTCCTGCCCGGCGGGTTTATCGCCAACATCGTCGCGATCGCGACGATCGTAGGCAAGGAGGATATAGTCATTTCCGACGAGCTCAATCACGCGAGCATCATTGACGCGATCAAACTCGCCCAAGTCAAGAATAAATTCATCTATAAACATAAAGATATGGGTGAGCTGGAAGCGCGTCTGAAGGAGTCGGTCGTGCTTGCCAAAACGCTTCAAAAACCTGGCGAGCGGACACCCATCATTCTCATCATTTCCGACGGTGTATTTTCCATGGACGGGGATATCGCACCGCTTCCCGCAATCGTGAAGCTTGCCAAACAATACGGCGCCATCACAATGGTTGATGATGCGCATGGTGAGGGA
>CAZLDC010000003.1:18965-27116 GCA_964558385.1 uncultured Gammaproteobacteria bacterium | reverse complement strand
ACGCCGATCCGGCTCCATTCAGGATCCAGAATATTTTTCCGGTGTCCTTCACTATTCATAAGCCCCGTATGAGCGGTTGCCACGTCGGGCGCAAATGCGAGATTTTCACCGATCAGGCTATACCGGACCCCCTCCTGTTTCGCCCGATAACTTACGTCTTGTCCTTCCGGACTGAAATGGGAAAAATACCGCCGAACAAACATGTCCCTACTGTGGGAGCGTCCCACGTTCGTGAGCGACGCGTCGAGCCGAAGCTCGGAGAACCCCAGTTTTTTGCGCTCCTCATTGACGAGCTGTATCATCGCTGCTTCACTGCTCGCGTCTATGGTCAATTGACTCTCCTGGGGAGCTACGTCCAGATCGAGCCGTTCCTGCGATTTCGGTTTTATTGTGACGAATTTGAGCGCTTCCTGCGTAATGGAATCCAGGGAAGATTTCACATTACCTCCGTACCGCTCCGAAAATAAAACGAGCCGGCTGCCCAGTGTTGAATTTTTGATATCGTGCTTCACCGATCCCCTGCTGGGGATGGCGAGGATGATAAGCAGTAAAAATGATATAAACAGGAGTGCGTTGAGAACCGCGAATACGGATCCGAACCATTTATTGACGAATGATCCCATAATTTTCTGCGGTACGCGCCCGAGGATCGACTCGAGAATCGTATTGACCATCATTTCCACCGGAAATGCGATTGCCAGATACCCGAGAACATTGGTCCACAGCGAAGGAAGTCCGAATTTCTGCACGAGAAATCCTCCCACTGCAGCGTGATAGCGGATCGCAGCCCACAGCGACACCATGAAAGACAGGGTGTGAGACAAAAGCGACACCAAGCCTTTATCCCATCCGTCAATCACCTGGTAAAAGACGACAAAAAATATAATCCAGTCGATCCAGTTAAATTGCATACATTGCTAGTATATCAAAACAGCGATATCACCCGCTCAGCCTGCCTTTTACTGATGAGCGTCGGAAGGTTAATGATACGGGCGGCTGCATCTTCTGCCCGCGGACAGCTCCCTGCCGTATACCCTATTTTGCCCAAATCAACACCGATCGGATCAATGACATGATGATACCAATTGCCCAGAAGCACCCCCGAACGTTTCGCTATCTGAAGGAGGCAGTCACGATCGCCAGCGAGTATCGGAAACCGAAGATACGACGACTGCATATCAAGATCCGGCAGTGTCACCGTCCTCTTGGATCGCAATGCCTGATGATAAATGCGGGCGGTCCGGCGACGCATTTGGGTATACCGCTCAAGCTTCGTAAGTTGCTTAAGCAGCAGTTGGGCGAGCGCATTGGGATAGCGCCGGGGCATCCACGATGGTTTCTCTCCGCGCTTTTCCTGTGGGTACACCGGTACAGAAATGCATTTTGTGCGTTTGAGCATTTCAAGGACCACCTTGCCGATGATCAGATGATACGTTGGCAAAATTCCGGCAAACGCCACCGGATGCACCACTTGTTGCCCGATCCATATCCGCGACGGATACGGAAGATGCTCTTGAAATGCTCTTAACTTTTGACTTTTGACTTTTGACTTTTGACTTATTGTGGCCATCCCTCCCCATACACTCGAAACGACCTTATCCCTGCCAAAGCTGAAAAACGCCGCGTCTCCAAGCGTAACGACCTTTTTCCCTTTATATGTGGCGCCCAGGCTATGCGCGCAGTCTTCGATTATGAACAAATTATGCTTCGCGGCAAGCCCATGGATTTCATCCATGGAGGCCGGGATACCGAAAGTATGCTGGACGATTATGGCTTTTGTCCGTTTGGTGATTTTCTTCGATACATCTTTAGGATCTACATTGAACAAATCATCAATATCTGCGTACACGGGCACTGCTCCGGCCCAACGGATGCTATTGGGGACCGCCACGCACGTAAACGCTTGAGTAATCACCTCATCGCCTCGCCCGATACCAAACGCATGAAGGATTGCAAGAAGCGCCGATCTTCCGCTTTCAAACGAGACGGCAGTAGAGGTATTGAGATAAACTCTAAACCATTCTTCAACTTCCCCGATCGCACTTCCCTGCTGCCAGGACGACGGCCTCATGAGCACATGGAGCGCCTCCCGTACATCATTGGCTTCAGTATTGGGAGAAAGCGAAGGAGAAATAATTTTTTGAAAATGCATAGGTTTGAAAAGGTTAAACCTTGTCAAAACAAGGTTTAACCTTTATTGATATCCTGCAGCACATTCCCTGCCTCTTTTCCCTTAAATAACACTGCGTCACCTTTCCTCAGGGTAGTTCGCAAACGCGAAACTGATTGCTGCGGAGTCAACACGGAGACCTTATCGACGGGGCTGACCGAGCGAACACCTCTCACAAAAGCATCATAATAATTATCATTCGTGAGGATGATACTCTCGCATATCTGTCCAGCTCTTGCACCAACCTCTTCATGGCTCGTCTGCGCAAAACTTCCCAATTCAATCATCGGCTGAAAAACGAGATGCTTTTTGCCCTTGGCCATATTGAGCACCATGAGAGCTGCTATCGCAGATTCCGGACTATTATTAAACGTATCGTTGATATAGATCGATCCATTGATTCCCGGTATCAGGCTCAAACTTTTTGGATTGGCAGTGATAGCTCCGGCTGCCTGGGCGGCCTGCGACAGGCTCATGCCGGCGGCTACCGCGCCTGCGATAGCAGCGGTGATATTTGCCGCCTGATGGCCGCCCAGCACCGCCGCCTTCACGGGTACCGATTCTTTACCTGATACACAACTAAACTCAACTCCCTCAAGCGTTGCCTTTATATGTTCTGCGAAATACTCAGCGTCAAATCCTTCTTCAGTTTTCCGTTTACCATTTTCCCTTTGCATTGAATATCCCCATACTTCCCGTCCATCCCGCTTCGCCCACTGCGCCATCGTCTGCACCCGAGTGTCATCCGCATTCACGACAGCAATCGCTCTGCCCGTCAGGCCCGCCAAAAGTTCATATTTAGCGGTCATGGTGTTCTCGAGTGATCCAAACAGATCCTGATGCTGTGCATTAATCGCGGTGACTATACCGATTTGCGGCCGGACCATCTCGGTCATCTCCCGTATTTCGCCGGGTTTATACGCTCCCATTTCTACGACAAACAGCTCATGATCTGGCTTAAGGTCCCGCAGTATGACTTCCGCGATACCAATCGGTGAATTTTTACTTGCCTGGGTTTTCAGCACAGAATATTTTGCCGCAAGAATCGTCGCGAGGTACTCTTTGGTCGAGGTCTTCCCGTAGCTTCCCGTCACGCCGATGACCGTCATCGGACGATGCGCGCGAAGCTTTTGTACGGCGATGGTGATAATCACCCGGTGATACAGGCGAGTCGGGATAGAAAACGCAATCACAAAAAGCCACGTGATCGGGAAACTTATCAAATCCGCGACCAGTATCCGGACCAATATAGGTCCCGGGAGAACCCAGATGATTGTAGCCAATGACACAAGGCTGATAAACACCAAAGCAAGAGACTTTGGGCTTAAAGGAGGCCTTCGCAAAGGCAACCAATACATCCGCTTTCCTTGGGGTGTGCCCAAATGAATGCGCATCCGGTCCGATCGGTATTCTTTCACCCACCACAGATGGGTATACGAAAGGATATTGAGAAGGATCCGCACGCCCCACACAATGGCTATAGCACCCATAAACAAATCCATATATTACAGATTGCTGATGAAACGCTTTACGTACGAAGCAAACACCTCAGGTTGTTTGTACGGAACTCCGTGATCCGCTTCAGGAATGACGATCAACTCAGACCCCGCGATCACCTGGTGCATGCGGCTGGCAATGGTAGCCGGGATGATGATATCGTACTCCCCCCACAGCAGGAGAGTCGGAATATCAATCACCTCCATGGCCGTTACCAGATCTTCCCGTACGATACGCTTGAATGTCTCACGCATGTTGCCTTCAGCCCGAAAAAATTCTTTTGCGCCCACCACATAGTAATACCAGCGGCGGACGGAATCCTGTACATAGTTTAACGGCGGAATAGAAAACAAAAGTTTTCCGATTTTCGCGAGCGTGATAAAAAAGATTAACTTTTTCTTCGGAATTGGCGTAAAACCCGGCGTTCCGGATAAAATCAATGCTCGAACACTTTTTGGGTACAATTCGTTGTATTTGAGCGACACTCTACCGCCAAATGAATGGCCGATCAAAATCGGATGTTCAATGGAATGCTCTTGCAGATATTCATGAGTGAACCGAGCGTAATCGGAAAGTGTCATGGGACACTCCGGTATCCTCGTCTCCCCAAAGCCCGGCAGGTCCGGCGCAAACACGCGATACCCGAGCTTACGCAAAACTACGGCAAGCGGTTCAAACCGTTTACCGGATAGTCCCCAACCATGAAGGATGACTATAGGAGATCGATGATTCATGAGAGTTTTTTCCTGAATGCATCACGGTTATTCTGCGCGGTCCGGGTATTTTTAGAGATCACGAGCGATGTGCCGCCCGCCACAAAACTTCCATCGGGGATATCACGGTCAATCATCAATCCCGCTCCCACCATAGTACGGGAACCGATTTTCACTCCGGGCATGATACTGGTGTTGACTCCGATACGGACATGCGTACCAATGACTGAACCTAATTTCGTACGTTTCGTATTGATTTTTTCGCCGCGGACTGCGGAATATATTTCACCCTCATCGAGCCGAAGATTTGCGAGTACATTTCCTGATCCCATGCTAACGTTTCCTTCAAGCACGCTATCTCCGATGTAATTGCTATGAAACCAACAATTATCCCCGATATAACTTCTGGTAATGTCCGTATTAAATCCCGTCACGCAGCCGGCGCCAATGTGGCTATGCCGGATGATATTGTTGTTTCCAATAATGGTATTATCTCCGATATAGCACGGACCGACAATTTTTGTATTCTCAAAAATTTTGACGTTGTCACCCAGATACACCGCTCCTTCGATAACGACGTTCTTCTTTATCTCAACATTCTTTCCCCGAAATGCTGATACGATTGGAAGTAATTGATCCATGATATCCAATATATGCCACGGATATTTAGTCGGATACCAATAGCCATCATAAGGGACTAACTTAGCCGTTCCGTCTTTAAGGAGTTCGTTCAATGCTTTTTCATAAATATCGTCGTGATCGCTTTTTATTGTACGCAGTAGCTCGATAAACACTTCTGAATCAGGAAAATAATCAAAGACAAGGCCTGCTAAATCACTGGGTTCATTTCCTTTACCAGGTTTTTCTACCACCCCGACCACGTGCTTTCCTTCAAATATAAAATAGCTCCCTGGAAAATACTCCTTCACTTTTATGCCAACGGTCACGACATTATTTCCAGTTATTTGCGAGGACAATTCCTTATATAACTTTTCTTCCACGAGGTCTGTCGCGTTCATGATAAAACAAGGTCTTCCGTCAATGAATGGTGCTGCTGCAAGCACCGCCCCTGCCATACCATTTGGTTGAGATTGAACGACCGTGCGAATCGCCAAACCGGCAACGGACAGATGCGCAAACGTCTCTTTATCCTGAGGATGAATCACAATAATAACCTCGGTTATTCCTGTCAGCTTCAAACGAAGAAGACTATGCACGAGAAGCGGTTGTCCCAGGAAAGGAATCATGGATTTGCTGGTCTGAATAGGCCAAAAACGTTTTCCTTCGCCACCCGCCAACATTACTGCTACGATATCTTTTTTCATACAGATTCCTCCTTTTTCCGTTCAATACGAGCCCCGAGCAGCCCAAGCCGCTTTTCTATGTTCTCATATCCCCGGTCGATATGCTCGACCCCATGCAGAACGCTTTGGCCGTCAGCGGCAAGAGCGGCAAGCACCAGAGTTGCGCCAGCGCGAAGATCATGCATAGAAAGTATCGCGTTGTGGAGGTTCGTCGGACCTTGGATGCGTATCGCGTGATGATCGCCCTGTTCATGATCCTCCCAATTGAAGTTATAAAACGTTTCCGGATCGGAAACGGAGGGATCCACATAATCGATATGGGCACCCATTTTTCGCAGTTCTTCCATATATCCGAACCGGTTCTCAAATACGGTTTCATGAATCGTAGCGCTCCCTGCGGCCTGGGTCATCAGGACCGCCCATGGCGCTTGCCAATCCGTCATAAATCCGGGGTGCGGCCGGGTCACGACATCCACGGCGGTGAGATTGTGTTTACGGAAATAGCGCGTCTTGGTGGTATCCACACTCTCAAATCCACCACCGGCAGCTGTAAAAACCTCAAGAAACGCTGACAAATGTTCGCGCTGGGAACCCAAAACCGTTATATCTCCGTTCGTTACCGCAGCAGCGATGGCAAACGTCACTTCTTCGTTCCGGTCCGGCATAACGCGATACGTTGCGCCCCGCATCGTCGGGACTCCATCGATGGTAATTTGCCGGGAGCCACTCCGCTTGACTCGTGCGCCCATGAGATCTAACAGTTCAATCAGCGCATCCACTTCTACTTCTTCAGCTGCGTTTTCTATAACCGTCCGTCCCTTCGCGAGGACGGATGCCAAAATAATGGTCTCGGTGCCGGTATGCGAATTTTTTCCAAAGGTATAGGTCGTCCCCTTGAGCCCATATGGAGCGGTCGCATAAAAATACCCATCACCGGACCGATACTCGATCTGCGCACCCATTTCCTGAAGTGCTGCGATGTGGCGGTCTATGGGTCGGGCGCCTATCCTACACCCGCCGGGATTGGGGATCATCGCTTTGCCATAACGCGCGAGCATCGGACCAATGACCATGGAAGATGTACGCAGCCGGGCTCCGATATCCAAGGGAACCTGGTACTCATGGGCGCGGCCGTTTTGAGCGTACACCGTATCACCCATGCGGTCGATCCGCACTCCCAGACTCACCAGGACCTCAAGCATGAGATCAACATCCCGTATAGCCGGAACATGCTCAATAACCAATTGTTCATCCGTCAAGAGACTCGCAACCAATACTTTGAGCGCAACGTTTTTTGCGCCTCCAAGCGCAATTTCACCCTTGAGCGGTACGCCGCCGGTTATAGTAAATGTGTCCATAACTAAAACTCTCCCATTCGCACTATTTCCTCTTCAAGTTCAACACCGAACTGTTCTTTCACGGTTGACCGGGCAATCTCTATCAATTCTACCACGTCAGCGGCCTTGGCATGGCCGTTATTCACGATAAAATTTGCATGGACCGGTGAAATTTGCGCGTCTCCGATGGTTTTTCCCTTGAGGCCGGCGCGGTCGATAAGAAATCCCGCCGATACGGTATAGTTGGGTGTTGCCGCGGTTATGGCCTGAGCCTGGGATAAATTACGGAATGTACATCCGGCGCTTCTGACCCCTTGCGGCTGACTACCACGCCTATGAAGAATGCTCTGGTTGGCAATAGCCCACAATTCTTCTTTGCCGGATTGCGCAAGGGCAAATACGACCCGCAACACGATGTCCCGTGTTTTTTGGATGATGCTGGTATCATAGGCAAAACGGAAATATGATCGATCAACGGTTTTTACCACCCCTTGTGGAGTCAGGATCATCGCTTGATAAACAGCGTCCCCGACGTAACTCATTGGACTCGTCCATTTGGAGTTCATATATATGGCCCCACCCACCGTACCGGGAAGCCCCAGATGCGCCTCGAGTCCACCTAAACCCTCCTCGAGGGTGAAACGGACGAGTTTGTTAAATACCACCCCGGTGTCTGCCTCAACAAATACCCGCCCCTTAGCCGCTCCTGCCTCGACTTTACCTTTCATACCGGCAATGGTGATCGCCCCGGTGTTGTTTTTGATGACCAATCCGCGGATACCACCGTCTGCGATAAGGATATTGGAACCGCCACCGATGATGGTGACCGGAATTTCAAGAAACCTCGCTGCTTTCACAACATCCACGAGCTTTTCTACGGTTTTCGCGTCATAAAAAATATCAGCCGTGCCGCCGATTTTGAGCGTCGTAAACCCCAGAAGCGGTTCGTTTACGCGCAACTTTTCACCCGTCATCTGTTGTAATACTTCTATTTTTTCCTGCATAAAGTCATAGGTTATTCGTTACTTCGTTAATAAACTTCTCGCCCATTGATAGATATCTCCCGCACCCATGTACACGACAATATCCCCGGGTTTAATCTCACGGTCAAGCCAGCCGGTCACATCCTT
>CAZLDC010000003.1:0-18955 GCA_964558385.1 uncultured Gammaproteobacteria bacterium | reverse complement strand
GTACCACCGAGCCGCTGGGCGAGCCCCGCTTCCGTTTGGGTCTCCCGAGCCGAGCCATAGATATCCGTCACGAGCGCAACATCAGCAAGGCCGAGTGCCTTGGTAAAATCTGTTAATAGTGCTTTTGTACGCGAGTACGTATGCGGCTGAAATACGACGATCACTCTTCGATCCGGATACCACTCACGAAAAGCAGCAATCGTTGCTTCTATTTCTTTGGGGTGATGCGCGTAATCGTCATACACGAGCGCTCCGTGTACTTCTCCCAATTTTTCCATTCTCCTTTTCGTACCTTCAAATCGCAGGAGCCCCCTCTTGATCGTTGCCTCATCGATACCAATTCCCCTGCATGCCAGGGTGGCTGCAAGAGCATTAAGCAGATTATGTTTTCCGGGAACACGCAGCTTTATATCAGGAAGGACGAGCGCATATCCAGACGTTACGACGTGATCACCGCCCAGCAGCACGGCGCTTGGGAGATCATCTGCGTTCACGACCGTCAACTTTTGGCCTGTTTGACGCTGCTGCAGCGCGACAAACGCCTGCTGTACGGCAGAGAGGTCCGCATACACATCCGGATGATCATAGTCGATATTGGTGACCACAAGCACCTCCGGCTTTTGCCACAAAAATCTCGGCGTTGAATCGTGCCCCGGATCCGTCACATATTCATCTGCCTCCGCGACAAACCATTCACCTTTTCCTGCATGTCCCGCGCCCCCAATCCCGGCTATCGCCCCGCAACCCACAGCATAGGAAGGATCCAGGTGAGCCTCCAGGAGAATCATCACGATCATCGCGCTCGTCGTCGTCTTACCGTGGCTGCCTGCCACGCTGATCTGCCGCTTACCCTCCATCGCCAACCCCAACGCCTGACCGTGCGGCAACACCGGAATATGGTTCGCTGTTGCAGCCTTCACCTGCGGATTATCCCGTCCTCCATGAGCACCGGTATAAATCACCAAATCCGGTTTACATGCAAAAAGCGCCTCGGGATCAAATCCTTCATGGATATCTATCCCCGCTTTTTTGAGCTCTTCCTCCGTCGGAAACTCTTCATGCACGTCACTTCCTGCGACCGTCTTGCCGGATTCCTTCGCCCATAGCGCAAACGAGGTCATCGCGACCCCTTTGATACCGACCAAATATATCCGTTGTACCTGCAGGAGTGGGTTCATATGGTTTGAAATCCTATGACCGCCATCATTTTTCCGCTCAACGTCCCTTGATCTTTCCGGTAGGAAAAAAATTCCCCGTTCTGGCAACTCGTACAGCTTGCCGGCGCATCGATGTGATCCTCAGTGAGCCCTGCAGTACAAAGTTGTCGATAATTAATCCATCCTACATCAAGATGCGCTCGTCCTTCAGATTGATAGGTCATTTTTTCTTCCCGGCCAAACCGGTCCTCAAAAAGTCGGATGCGGTCGTGTGGTACATCGTAGCAGCACGCGCCGATATGCGGACCGATGGAAGCCCTTATGCGTCCGGCCTGTGCACCCTCCTGTACCATGACACGCACCGCTTGAGACGTGATACTCTCAAGCGTCCCCTTCCATCCTGCGTGCACCGCCGCACACAAATGCGCGACAGGATCAACCAATAACACTGGTACACAATCCGCCGTCACCACAGCAACCGGTACCGTACTGCTGACCAGACCGTCTGTGTCTGCCGTAGAATCGTAGGGTCGGGTAATCATGGCAACGGTACTTTTATGGACTTGTCCGGCAAATACGGGTGGCTGTTTGAAGCCAAGCTGCTGAGCGAATCGTGTGCTGTTTTGGGTCTTGCCCTGCATATCCCCTGCCCTACGCGTGGAATATCCGTGTATCAGCCCGTCAAGGGATGAGAGCAGTGTGGATTGCATAGTATTTGAATTACGATGATGCAACATAGCCCAATTGTTTCATATGCCTCACAACCGCATCCTGGTCGCTCCATGGGTATTCTTTTGTACCGCGGGCAAGGCTCTGTTCATGGCCTTTGCCGGTGATGATGACGGTATCGCCGGTCTGGGCTTCCTTGATCGCTCTTCCGATTGCCTCGTCTCTGTTTGCTATCCGCAATACTTCATGACCGAATGGCATTCCTGAGGCAATTTCGCCAATAATGGTATGCACGTCCTCGGTGCGATAGTCCTCTTCCGTCAGAATAGACACATCAGCATACGATGCGCTCGCTTTGCCCATAAGCGGCCGTTTCGTCCGGTCCCGCAGTGCGGCACTGCCAAAGACATGAATGAGTCGTTTTTTGCACGACTTTCGTACTGTTTTAAGCACCTGTTCTATGGCGTTTGGGGTATGGGCAAAGTCTACCATCACCCGAAAAGGTTTTGTTGCTACAGTCTCCATCCTGCCTTTTACTCCTGAGCTTGCACCAAGCGCTTTTTGGGCCACTGCAAAGGGTACGCCGACTGCCTGTGCTGCGGCAATCGCCGCAAGACAATTATACCGATTAAACTCCCCCTCAAGCTTCGTTTTAAACGGATGACTCTTGGGACTCACCATCGCATCCCGCCTGATCCCATAGGTGATGACGCGCTTATCGCCCAACGCACGGATGATCTTGCCATACACATCCGCCTGGTCACGATTGACGACAGCAGTTCGTGCGCGCGCAAGAAGCTGCACTTTGGCCATCAGGTACGCTTCCATCGTTTTGTGCCAGTCCAGATGCTCATGGGTCACGTTAGTGAGCACTCCAACTTCAAAACGGACGAAATCAACGCGGTGTTGCGAGAGTCCATGTGATGTCGTTTCCAGAACGAAGTGGGTATCACCGTGATGGACGGCTGTTGCAAGATATTTCTGTACTTGCCAACCTCTGGGATTCGTCACATGAAAACCGGTATCATACACCACTCCTCCCACCACCGCGTGAACGGATGTGATCATGGAGACCTTCAATCCATTCGCTTTGAGTATTTCGTAAATGAGGGTCGTTGTCGTCGTCTTTCCGTCCGTGCCGGTCACACCAATCACGGTGAGCTTACGGCTCGGGAAGCCAAACCATGCCGCGGCAATAAGGGCTTCAAGCCAGTGATACAGCCCTTTCAGTCTCGTTATCATGCTGTAAATTATACATCCCCGGGCGCTA
Source organism: uncultured Gammaproteobacteria bacterium (assembly GCA_964558385.1). Taxonomy (GTDB): domain Bacteria; phylum Patescibacteriota; class Microgenomatia; order UBA10105; family UBA927; genus CAZLDC01. The sequence continues at coordinate 15,859 of CAZLDC010000003.1, read as the reverse complement.
ATTGCGAAATATTACTCGAAGCTCTCAATTATTGCGGAGCAATGCCATAATATCCAAACAAATCTTTAGCAATCGTAAAAAATAACGGGGCTGCGGTTTCCGATCCCCAGGGACTGGACGTAGGCTCCCGCAGGGTCACCAGTATGATAAATTTTGGATCATCCGCAGGGGCAAAACCGACAAACGAAGCAATCGTTTTCGTATCATCATAGTGTCCGGCTACCGGAATTTGTGCCGTACCGGTTTTACCAGCAATCCGGTATCCAGCGGGTTTGGCCCATTGTGCCTCACCCCGGTCAACGGATGCTACCATCATCTCTGTTATGATACGAGCCGTCCGCTCAGAAACGACTGACCTGTTTTTTTTGGGCTTAAGCGCGATCACCCTCCCGGTATCATCGCGTATTTCTTTGACAATCCTGGGCTCCACCATTTGCCCGCCGTTTGCTATCGCGCTCACTGCGCGGATCATCTGAATCGCAGTGACCGCGATCCCTTGACCGAAGGAAGCGGTTGCTAAGTCTATCTCTTTCCAATCACCATCATCACGCAGAGGTACCACGGCCTCTTCCTGCAAATCAATGCCGGTCAGTTCATCAAAGCCAAACCCATGAAGCGCTTTGAGCATACCGTCTTTTCCGAGCTTGTTCTGGACGTACACCATACCGACGTTGGATGAGTGGACGAGCACGTCTGTCATAGAGATAAGTCCTCGGTAACGGTTATCCCACGTCCGGATAAAATACTCACCCACGCGCACCGGACCGGGTTCTTCAGCCATGGTAGTGGGTGTCACGACATCCCGCTCGATCCCCATGGCCATAATAAGGGCTTTAAACGTCGATCCCGGTTCATACGTCTGCGATACGATCGGATTTTTATAGACATCCTTCGGAAATTCCCCAAATGCACCCGGATCATAACTCGGGATAGCCGCCATACCGAGTATTCCGCCGGTTTTCGGGTCCATGACAATGACGGACCCCTCTTTTGCCCCATATTTGGTGACACCCTCCGATAGCCTTCGCTCTATGCTTCTCTGTACCGTACGGTCAAGCCACAATACCAAATCCCGTCCGTCCTGCGGTTCTATTCTGCGCGTTTCCCCGACGAGCATCGGTGCTCCGCGTACGTCTTTTTCAAGCTGCATCATGCCGTCTTTGCCACGCAACTCACGGTCATAATAGCCTTCGACACCAAAATACCCCGTATCATTACCCTGCTCATTGCTTCCGACAAACCCAAGGAGATGGGCAGCCATTGAGCTTTCCGGATACATCCGTCTCGGTTCTTTTTCAAACCCGAGCCCGACGAGCTTGAGGTTTTTGAGCTCCTGAACTTTTGCTGACTGTACCTTATGCGCGAGGGGTATCCACGCGCGTCCGGGTGTGGACAACTGGGATACCAAAGTTTCCTCTTCCAGCCCAAGCGGCACAGATACAGCTTTGGCAAATCCGGGAAAGTCTTTAATGTTGCGAGGTTCGGCATAGGCGAGAAATGCCGACTGATTGAGGACCAACGGTTTGCCGTCTGATGCTAATATCGCGCCCCGCACAGCGGGTATGGGAAAAGTAAGGTAGTACTGCGAAGCCGCCTCAAGCCGGAGGCTAGAGGAACGGATCACTTGCCAATAAAACAGGCGCGCAACCAGCAGGCTATAGACAACGATGAGGATAGAAAAAACAACCCAAATGCGATTCATACCTATATTGTAATGGATTCGAAGTAGTCATTACACAAAACCCTGAAGTTATGGCTGAAGTTGAAACGCCACATGCTCCGTGCCTACCGTGATCGCCGGAGGCGAAGTGACAAATCCGTAAGCGTGGGCTTTTTCTTCTATGGTCGTGAGGGCGGATAGTGAGGCAACTTTCTCCTGCAAAAGCTGGTTTTCTTCGCGAGTGGCGTCAATCGCGCGATCAGTCTCCGATACTTTCCGGCCGAATCCGGCCAATTCATTGGTCACAAGAATCTCCACTACAAGAAGCACGATCGCAAGAAGCGGCAAGAATCGTACACCCCATCGAATATACCGTAGTATCATAGTTTTTCAGCAATGCGCAATTTAGCGCTTCTTGAGCGTGAGTTCACCTGTATTTCGCTGTATGGTGCCCTGACCGGACGCTTGTGTACCGCCCGCAGAGATGACCCACCCATTTCCCGTTTTATTATTCTGTCTTCGAGCGACTGATAACTCAGTACGACTAATCTTCCTCCTGTCCTGAGCCGTGTTACTGCCCCCGGTATGCCGGTCTTCAAAGCTTGCAGTTCGTCGTTGACGAGTATTCGCAGCCCCTGAAAAACGCGGGCAAGTGTGCCCCCGCGGTCAGCGGCGCCTCCGACTACGGTCTCCACTATTCCCACGAGGTCCCCGACCGTCATCACAGGCTTTACACCACGGGCGCGTACAAGAGCACGAGCAATTGCCCGAGCAAACTTTTCTTCACCATATGTTGCAAATATTTCATAGAGTTCCTCTTGTGATAAATGCTCTACATACTGCGCGGCAGTTTTTCCCTGTCCCGTATCCATCCGCATATCCAGCGGCGCTTCTCTATATCTGAAACTAAACCCGCGGTCTGGCGTATCGATCTGATGGCTCGACACTCCAAGATCAAATAATATGCCGTCCACATGCTCAAATCCGTAGTCTTTGGCAATTTGTTCAATCGTTCGGAAATTTCCCTGCACCAATTTCCAACTCCCAATCATTTCATCTCCCACTCTAGCTCTCTTCCACTCTTCCAATCTCTGTGTTGCCGCCCCGAGCGCATCGGGATCCTGATCAATGCCCAGAAGATTTCCTCCGCGCGCGACGATTTGCCAAGCGTACCCGCCACCGCCGACTGTGGCATCGATATACGTGCCCCCTGGCCGGACCTTCAGACCTTCAAGCACTTCGGTGAGCATGACCGGCTGATGATACGCTTCAGAGGCTTTTGGCATAGTCTTCCCACCGTTTATGGTCCCAAATCTCAAAATGATCACCGGCGCCGATTACCATAATGTCGCGTACAATGAACGCATATTCCTTGAGCTGGGCAGGCAAAAGAATACGACCCAATTTATCTATCTCTGCTTTTTGTGCTCCGGCAAACATGTAGCGCCGGATTTTTCTTCCCGCTTCATCGGTCACCGGAGTGTCAAGGTGCTTGGCTGCTTCCCGCTCCCAACTTTCACGGTCAAATCCAAAAATACACGGTTCAAATCCCTTCGCCAGTACCAGATCCCGATCTTGTATCTCTTGCCTCAACTTAGCTGGGAGCGTTACACGGGCCCGATCGTCTAAACTATGGTCGTATTCCCCAAGGAAAAGTTTCATGTCCAAAGTCTACCACTTCTTCCCATTTATATCCATACTCTCCCATATTTCACGGACTGTCAAGGGGTGAGTTTTCACGCTATACTACACGCATGGTTACTTCATTCCTATTTATCCGTCATGGACAAACTGCGTGGAACCAAGACCACCGCATGCAGGGACAAACCGATATCCCGCTCAATGACATAGGCAAACTCCAAGCTCAACAGACCGCACACCAATTGCGCAGGTACCCGATCGGCGTGTTTTATACCTCGCCACTTCGGCGGGCACAGACGACCGCCCGAGTGATTCATGCGTATCACCAAAAAACTCCGATGCATATTCATCACACACTGAAAGAACGCTGTTTTGGGGTTATAGAAGGCAAGACCTACGAGGAAATCACCCATGAATTTCCGTCTCTTGCATTTAACCGGTCATGGCACCATCCGTATGTTCAAATTCCCAACGGAGAGCGATTGATCGACGTCTATATGCGGGGAAAGCAGTTTCTAGGAGAAACAATGGCTAAAGAACAAGGCAAAACGATAGCGGTCATTGCCCACGGGGTCATCATTCGCTGTATGATCGGGTTTCTCCTGGATTTGCCGCTGTCGAGCAACAACTGGTATGAACTGAACAATTCGTCCTTTACGATGATCACCATACCCCGCAATGGGCCACCGGAAATTCAGTTCATCAACTACACCGCCCACCTGAAATAGTCTAGAAGTCGTACTCTTTGGAGAATTGGCTTTTCCCACCCGACGCATTGGTAAATTCCAATACTACGGATACGCTTTTGACGCCCGTATGCGGACGGCATACATTTTTCGAACACGTACCGAGATAAATATCATCCCGGACAAACGTGTCCTTGCCTGTTACATCCACAGGCTTCGTGGTCACCCCCTGGACGATCCCCTGGCTCGTGTAACTGAGCTCATAGGCGACACTGCGGACCTTGCCCCCTAATCCGCTCACCGACAGAACCACCGTATTGTCCTTCACTTTACTTCTGGTCACTCCCACGCTGATCGTAGGATCCAGGGGCTCCACTGTTTCAGAGGGGGTCTCTTCCTGAGGGATCTGGACAATATTAGCTGCAGGCGCAAACGCTTTATAGAGGGCAAATACCGTGCCTCCCACCAGGAGTCCGCCGATCAGCACGAGCGTGATAATCATGGATTGTTTCATATATCCTCCTTATAGAACTCCGTTGTCTCCTATATATGCATAAAGTGCACTGATGGGCACCCGCTCTTGTTTAGTCGTATCGCGGCTGCGCACCGTCACCGTATCATCTTTTAACGTATCATAATCGACGGTCACACACCATGGGGTACCTATTTCATCCTGTGCCCAGTAGCGCTTCCCGATATTTCCCCGGTCATCCCACACACACGAGAGTCTGTGCGTACCCTTGAGCCGCCGGTAAACCGACTGCGCTTTTGCGACAATGTCCGGCTTGTTGCGCACCAGAGGAAAGACCGCCGTCGTATACGGTGCTAATTTGGGATGCAGCTTGAGGTACACACGTCCTTCTTCTTCCCGATACGCATCCAATAGAAGGAAAAGGAACGTGCGGTCCACTCCGCCCGACGTTTCTACGATCCAGGGAATAAATTTTTCCCCGGTTTCTCCTACCGTATACGTAAAATCATGCCCGCTGTACTGCCCGTGGCGGGTCAAATCCCAGTCGCCGCGCCAATGGATTCCTTCTCCTTCTTTCCATCCCATCGGCGTCTTGTACTCTATGTCAAATGCCCTCTTCGCATAGTGGGCAAGCTCATCGTCCCGGTGCTGCCGAAACCTCAAATTCGCTTTATCATTAAATAAGTTTTTATACCAGTTCATCCGCTCTTCTTTCCAATATTCAAACCATGTATCCATTTCTTTGGGGTTCACGAAAAACTGCATATCCCATTGCTCAAATTCTTTGAGCCTGAGCATAAATTGCGGATTGGCTACTTCGTTGCGAAACGCTTTCCCGATTTGGGCAATCCCGAAGGGAATTTTGGGATGCATACTGTCTAAAACATTCTGATAATCGAGGTAAATGGTTTGACACGCCTCTCCCTTTAAATACGCACTTTTTTTCTCTCCTTCAACGACACCCAATGATGTTTCCACCATGAGGCTAAACTTTTTGACCTCCCCGAGGATCCCTCCGTCCGGTGCTTTTTTCCCCTTCAATAATCTCGAGTAAATATCGAGCGTACTGACTCCTTCTTTTTTTGCGGTTTCATCGGCAGTGCCCAGCTCTTCCCCAGAATACATCTCTTCTATCAAGTGGTCCGCGCGATACCTCTTGTTACCCGTCGGCCCACCGGTAGATTCAACCATCGCGTCGGCGAAGCTCCCCACATGCCCGGATGCTTCCCAGACTTTCGGATGTGTGATGATTGTTCCATCAATCGGAAAAATATTGTCGTGGTCGACCAGCATAAACTCCCAAAAGAGTTTTTTCATATTCTGACGCAGAAGATGTCCCATAGGGCCCATGTCATAAAATCCGGCAATCCCCCCATAGATCTCCGAATTGGGATACACGAATCCCCGGCGCTTACACAGAGCAACAATTTTTTCCATGAGATTATCCATATATTTATTTCGCTTTTGTAGTGTAGTACATCCGGGTGGAAATTAAAACAATTTCATGAGCAAACGAGGAGTACGGATACGCTTTTCAATGATCCCTTCGATATAGGGGTCGATTTGTCCGGAAGACAGTTCCCGGTCAGGCGCTAGGTATCCGAGCTGCCGCAGAAGTGCCAGGGCAAACTGTTCACCGTTGCCTGTCAAATCAGTGATACGCTCGTCATTGAGCGTCCTGAGTGCATCGGCAAGAAGCTGATATACGGCAGGCTGCTCCTGCCGTTCCGGTAGCAGCGCATCCACCAGTTCACATAAATAATACGCGTGGCTCACCCGTGTCAAATGTTCCCGAAGGTAAGCATGTGTCCGGATCGGCGTTGCTTCCGTTACCAGATCCCACGTTTTTCCTTTATGCAAGACTAACAATACATGGGAAAAAACCTCCAGATGCGCAGCGCGCCTGCTGCCGACCCGACGGATGCCTTTTGCCATGACTTTCATCCGGCCGTGTTCTTTGGAAAAAACTGTCACAACGCGGTCCGTTTCTCCGGCGTTCGTACGTTTGAGGATTATGGCACTGGTCGTATAGACGCGCCCGGGAGACAGCATACGAGATTACAGCACGACTTCCGTATCCGTCATGAGTTCAAACTTTTTGCGCTCTTTTCCTCCCAGTTTGAGCGTATATTCATCACGGTCGGTACCGGGCTGTTTTTGAATAAGGAGTTTATATTTCCCGTCCTGTGCCGGTACGGATGAGGTATAGGTAAGTTCGAGTTTTGCCGTTCCCAATGGATTCACGATGAGAAATCCTTCAAATACGGTTTTCCCGAGGCTCTCGTATGTTTCCATGGCAACAGGCTTATTGTCTTTGGGCGACTGTGCGCCTTTACTATCCTCGAGTTTACTGCCTTTGGGAGTGAGCACGCGTACCCAGTTGCGAAGCGGCGCGTTCAGACAAAGACCTCCGCTTTCCAAGCCACAGTCGCTTCCCGGATACGGATTTTTATACTCAAGCGTCAGTTTAGTCGTTAAGCTCCCTCCTTGCCCCACCGTCACATCCTTGATCACTTTTTGGGATACAAACATATTGGATTTAGCCCCGGCCATATTACTGTTATTCACATGCAGGTAGTCCCATGTTCCTTCCTTATACTTAAGCACCGTCGCGGTCTCCTCTCCGGTCATGATGCGGCCGGCCATATTAAAGCTCTCTGCCGCTTTTTGCGCATCGGCGTCATGAAAGTAAGCAAGGACGTGCTTCTGGTTAATTTCGGCAAGTAGCATCTGAAACAGCTGGCCCCAGTATTGGGACGGTGAAACACCCAGCGCTTTCTGAAGAAGTGTCTGGAGAAGAACCCCGATGATGTCTTTGCGCGCTTCCCGTACATACCCCACCGGACGGGTAGAGTAATCCTCCAGCTCATAAACGGCTTTCGGGCAATCGCAGCGTTTGTCAATATCCGCGCTGAACTCACGGCCATAGACATACACCGAACCCAATATCTTCAAGGTCTCCACCAGGACATGCGTATCCACAGCCCAAATTCCGTCTATTTTTTCGCGACCGGAAACGGCATCATACAACTCCTCAAATTGTTTCATGGAAACGTTATAATCCGGTGAAAGATTGGAGTCACGGATATTCAGGTTATACACGCCTTTATGGTAGGTCGTTATTTCCCGTGGAGCAGGAAAATTTTTCTTTTTGGCGGCGTCCAGCGCATAGATATCATCCGCTTTCTCGAGTATCGCCTTCCCGCGGACAAGACGGAATTGGGCATATGCCGTGATAAATCCGCCCGTTGCGCGCAATTCCTTATCATTTTGAAAAAGCACCAAATACCGCATCTCGTCTTTGTCCCCCAGAAGCTTCGGGAGATTAACAAGCAGCGGCTGCGCGTTGACAAATAAATTAGCCGCGTTTTCTATGACTTCTTTGGTTTCTCGGATCGTGTCCCGTACCGCGATCCCTTTGAGTTTGGTCGGGTACCGATTGGGATCTATGGCATCTATTTCTTGACGAAGCGTCTCGATGGAGGTGGCCATTTCATTGACTTTGGGGGTAAGCGCGCTCATTGTTTTGACGGCAGTCTGAAGCCGCTCATCCGCTGTCCCGGATACGAATTTACTCTCCCCTTTGAGCCCCAACAGATCCGCGTTGGGCTCAAGAGCTTCAATCGCCTTGTCTCCGGCGGTCAGTCCCGCAAATGCTGCGTTTATGCCGTGCTCTCCGTCCTTAATATATGCGCCCAACCATGGGACGGCTTTGAGTGCGGACATCTTTTTATATTCGTCGGAAAGGACGGTAAGTTTGGACCGCGTCGCGGCAAGACCGCTTTTGGCTTTATCCAAATCCTGATTTTTAACCGCTGCGCCTAATTCTTTTCCTGACGCGATGACATCCTGGGCCGCAGCGATGACTCCCCGCATCGGCAGCAGCATAACGCCGATGAGCCCTACGACGACCAACAGAACCACGAGTGGGATAAACAGAATTTTCCAGGGAAATCGGCGCTTAGAGCGTGTAGCGCGCCCGTCAGCATCAGGCACTTTTAGGGGAATTGCGGAATCGAATGATATTTTTTTGAGCAGTTCTGGCATAGGGTATATTGTTCACATTTCGTCCTTGCTTGTCAATCGGTTAATTTGTTGAAACGTTGACTAGTTTGTCATACCGCCCCTTTTCCTGAAATCATCGCCCAGGGACTTTTGACAAGAATGGCCAAATCAAACAGTATCGACCGTTTACTGACATAATCCGCATCCATTTTTATCCTCTTGTCAAAGTTTACTTCGCTCCGACCGGATACCTGCCAATATCCGGTAATGCCGGGTTTAGCGGAAAGCACCACAGCCACCATTTGTTTTGTATGCGGATATTTTTTTTGCTGCTGGGTAAGCTCGTCCTGATAATACGGCCGCGGACCGACGAGACTCATCTCACCGCGGATAACATTGAGAAGCTGCGGAATTTCGTCTATGGAATGCTTCCGGATGAATTTACCCACATGCGTCACCCGGGGATCTTCTTTGAGTTTATAACTATTTTTTTTGTATTCAGCGTAGAGCTTGGCAAATTTCGGATCCGTCCGGAGTTTCGTATGCGCATTGACGATCATGGAGCGAAATTTATAGATGCGAAACAGCCGTCCGCCGGTGCCCACGCGCCGTGGAGTATCGGCAAGTACCGGTCCCGGGCTGTCAAGTTTGATCGCGATACCGGTCAGTATCGCTACCGGCAGAAAAATGATTCCAAGTAGTATACTTCCGATCAGATCAATGCCGCGCTTGGATAATTCGTACCACATATTAGGTGAGATGATCATGCTCGGTTCCGTTCATGCTCTCTACGAGTTTTTTGATTTTGGGCACTGATCCTTTTTTGCAAACGAGCAGGACGTCACTCGTGTTAACGACGAGTAAATCATCTGCGTCAATTGTCACGAGCAATTGGTTCGTGTAATTATACACAAGACTGTCCTGCGTATCCTTCAGAAGCACATTTCCCTGCGTCACATTTTTGTCCATAGCCTCCTGCAGCGCCTCTTTGAGAGCTTCCCATGCCCCAATATCACTCCATTCGATATTTTCCGATACCACGAGTGCCTGGGCAGGATCTAATTTTTCCAGAATTGCATTATCAAAACTGATTTTCTCAAGTGTAGGATAGATCTCCCCCAGAACCTTTTCGTACTCAGGGGTCCCCCACGCATCGGCAATAGCCATAAGACCCTTCGAAAGATTGGGGGCAAACCGCTCATACTGGGTCAGTAAATATCTGGGCGTGGTGACGAAATATCCCAAATTCCATGCGTGATGACCGCTCCTGAAAAATTCTTCTGCCGTTTTTTTATCCGGCCGGTACTGAAAATCAACAAACGCATGAAACGAAATATCATTGGACCGGTAAACTTCTTTAGCAAACGAAATCCATCCTAAATTTTCGCTCGCAAATCTGGGTTTTTGCGCAACAAACACGATTTTTTCAGGATCCTTCTTGATGTAGTCCCCTGCCTCTTTGAGAATCGCACGAAATCGAACGTCGTTTTTCACGAGGTGATCGCTCCAGAGGATGACCATGGATGTATCCGGTTCTGTTTTATGCAATATCGCCGTCATGAGGCCTACAGCCGGTCCGACGTCGCGCACCTGCGGCTCACCGATCACATGGCGGGGGGGAAGCTCGGCAAGCTGTTTCTGTACGATGGGAACGTATGCTTGTCCGGTCGAAACATAGACATTTTTCCAGGAAAAATCAGGCTGGAGTCGCTCGGCAGCCAGCTGAAGCGTCGATTTGTCTCCGATAATTTTTTCAAACTGTTTCGGAGATTTTTTTCGGGACAAAGGCCACAACCGTGTCCCTACCCCTCCCGCAAAAATTACTGCATTCATATAGTGATATAACCGCTATAATGTTTATAATTGTTATAAAGGGTGTTGACGGTCTCTTTCATTTCTTTGATAAACCGCTTTTTGGCAAAACGCTGTGCATTTGCAACACAGTCCTCTCGCCGTATTGACAAATGCGATAATTTCTTCACTGTATCTATGATACTGCTCACAGATTGTTCCGGAAACAACAGGCCCGTTTTGCCGGGCCTCACAATTTCAGCCGTGCCGCTTCGGGCATACGCGATGACCGGTTTCCCCGCAGCCTGAGCCTCTACTGCTGCGATACCGAAATCTTCATCCGCTGCGGATATAAATGCGCGACAACTTCCATAATAGGAGGCAAGCTCCCTATCTGTCAAATATGATGAAACGAACGAAATGGTATCAGATGCACGAGCCGCAAGCAACTTCTCTTCGTGACCAGAACCTATAATAACAAGGGGCAGCTTCAATTCATTAAATGCGTCGATAATCAAATCTATCCGTTTATACCGCACGAGCCGGGAAACAACTAAATAATAATCTCGCGGTACATCGTTCACTTTTGACTTTTCCAGCCAGAGGCTGGTCCGCCTTTGGTGGAGACTTTTGACTTTAAACTTCTCAATGTCTACCGGCGGATATATGACTGCCGCAACTTCCCGCCCGTAATACTTGTCAATTCGCTTTGATACTCTTTGAGATATCGCAATATACTGATCCGGACGACTGCTTCCCACGATATCCCACCTGCGCAGTATAGGGGCAAACATCGGCAATAGGTTGGAGGATTGGGCATACTCAGCATATCCACTCCATAAATATCGCGTCGGAGTCAGACAATAACAAATATGAAGAGTTTCAGGTTTCACAATGACATATTTGGCCTCTGCCGATGTTACGCTTATCACCACATCAAACGCATCAAAATTAAATGACTCAAATGCAAGCGGAGTGAGCCACGGAAACCATTCGTGGTGATTCCTGGCAAAGGGAATATGCTGCAGGAGTGAGGGATTGACGGTAAATACATCTGCCCACGAAGCGCTGGAGCGGTCATACACTGCGGTATAAAGAGGCGCTTCCGGCCAGATTTCATGAAGTGCAAGCAGTACCCGTTCTGCTCCGCCCCATTTATTTACCCGGTCATACACGAGCGCAACGTTCATAGATAGTAAGTGTATCAGAAGCAAGCTGAAACCATGAAAAACGATCCTGAAGCCGGACAGAGGTCCTTCTTTGACCCCCAGGATGCCTCTCAAGGATATACGTAAGTTTTTCTTCAAGATCACCTGCGTCAAGGGCATGAAAATACATGGCATTGTCCCCCAGTATTTCATGAAAAACCGGGATATCCGAGGCGATCACCGGACAGCCAAATGCTAGCGCTTCCAGGGCAGGCAATCCAAATCCTTCCATCAGCGAAGGAAACACCAGTGCCTGTGCGTGCCGGTATAAATTTGACAGTTGCGCGTCATCCGTATACCCAAAAAAAACAATAGCATCTGCTCCTTGTTGCTCGCGGACTCGCTTCTTCAGTTTGGCATAAAAATAATCATCTTTTCCCACCAAGACTAGTTTCACAGCAGTGACACGTGACGCGTGACGCATGACACGCTGAAACGCTTCCAGTAGAGTATCCAAATTTTTGTGCGGATACGCATTCCCCACATATAAAAAGTACGGATCCTTTATCAAACGAGCATTCTTTGTAGATTTGCCATTGGTAGATTTGTAGATTGCTGCGTCTATTCCCTCATACGTCACAGCGATTTTTCCGGGCTCAACAAAAAAGTGATCCACAATCTCCTGTTTCGTCGTTTCTGATACTGCGATGATATTGCGTGCCCGAAACAAACCGACAGCCAATGCGATCCGGTACCCTAAACGGCGTAACTTATACACGATCCACGGCAGCGTCGTCGCTTTACCGGTATCAAAGTGCAGAATGGTGAGATCATGAATCGTGACCACCATACGACCGGGATAAAAAATCGGGATATTGAAGTACGGGATGTGCACGAGTTCCAGCCGGGCAGAAAGCAGAATCCATGGCATCATCACTTGTTCCCAAACCGTGTGCCATGCGACATTTGCTCGTACTTTGCTCCATCGCGAATTCGGGAGCGTAATCTCATCATATTCTTTGTTTTTCAGAAACACGACATACTCATTTGTCTTGTCCTGACGGCCAAGTTCACCTATCAGGTTACGGATGTACCTGCCTACCCCGGTTTCATTGATCAGCCGCGCATCGATGCCTATTCTCATATGTTATGAAACCTAAAAAGTCGAACGAGTTCTGATACCAAGTAAAACAAGAAAAGAAATCAACCAACCATACCGTTTACGATAGTGTTTCGTGTAAAAAAGATTCATTGCGTCATAAAAATACGTTTTAGTTTGCAGACGCCTCCCATCGTCACGGTGAGCAAGTCCGCTTTGATGTTTTTTGTGGAGTATGGATATCTCAGGATAAAAGACTATACGATGTCCCTTCTCCCGGATGCGGTAACACCAGTCAATATCCTCTCCATACATAAAAAATTTCTCGTCCAGGAGTCCGACCGCATCGATGACGCTGCGTCGTACCAAAAAGAATGCGCCGGATATGCAGTCCACGTCATGTATCTGTCCAATCGGCTTATACCCCTGGTGATACTGCCCGAAAATGCGTGAAGCCGGAAACAGTTTCTCGAGCCCCAAAAAATACGTACATGCCGCCCACGGGGTCGGAAATCCGCGGTGGCACGCCGGATCCAGCGACCCGTCTGACAGATTGACGCGCGCGGTTATCGCGCCCACATCACCATGCTCATCCATGTATCGGGCGAGCCGACTCAACGCCCCCGGAGCCACTTCCGTATCGGAGTTGAGAAGCAGCACATACCGGCCGCGGGACGCACGGATACCCTGATTGTTGGCCGCCGCAAACCCCACATTTTCTTTATTCTCAATCAATGTAAAACTTTTGACTTTTGACTTTTGACTTTTGACTTCTTCCAGGCTTCCGTCGCTTGATCCGTTATCGACCACAACGAGTTCCCAGCTCAAGTCATGTCCGATACTAGCAATCAACGCGCGGATACACGCAAGCACCAACTCCCTGGTGTTGAAGTTTACGATGATGATGGAGAGATTAATGCTGTTGTTTTGCCGTTTCATACCAAATGCGATCCAATACCCCGCTTATCGAGTCCCAATTATATTCCCGCTCAATGAGCGCTCTTGCCTGTCGTGCCATACGGGTATATTCCCCGGGACTGTTCACGAGATAGGCTACCGCATCGGTAAATTCCTGTGCAGTGTTTGCGATACGTACTTCTTCCCCGCTCTTCACATGCATGCCAGTCGCTCCCAACGATGTGGTCACGACAGGAAGTCCGCTCGCCATGGCTTCCAATATTTTAAAGCTTGTTCCTCCGCCTATCCGGATCGGGGCAAGCAGAATATCCGCGCGATGAAATTCATCCGCGACATCCTCAACCCGCTCCATGAGCTCAACACGACCGTCCGTTGTAAGCCGGCGTAGCCCATCCGGCATATTTCGCCCAATGATCCGCAGTATTGATCCGGGGTGCCGGCGCCGAAGTTCAGGCCAGATGGATGACAGTAACCAGGATACCGCATCGCGGTTTTGCATCCACATGAAGCTTCCGACAAACAGAAAGACCGGGCTGCTTCCCACGCGCTTTCGTATCACAGAGCGATACGCTTTTGTGTCAACACCGTTCGGGACCGTACGTACATGCTCCGGTCCCGCTGATGTTGCTATCGTCCGTGCGTCATCATCCGAGACGGCTATCACCCGTGCTGCACGCTTCCAGACCTCCTGCTCCCAACTGCGCAATTTCCATACATCCCAATAGTAGCCCGGCCGCAGCAGGGTCCAGCGTACACTTTTGGCAAACTGCATATATACCTCATGCTCAATATTATGCGTTGCAGCAATAACCGGAATCGTCACTTCCGGCAAGCAGGCCCATACGTACCACGGTTCTATATGGATCAGATCATACGATCCTGACGCCAATTCCCGGGCAATCGCTGCTCGAAGCTGAGGATGGTCATACGAGGTCAATAAAAGCGGTTTGGATCCCATCATGGACCGCATGACGTATCCGGGTTGCCATGCGTGTCCTCGATATTGGGTAATTATTTTTTTTACAAACGGCAATTGTTTTTTATACTGGATCTCGTTTGCGCTCCGTAAAAACGTAACAAGCGTAATTTCGTGGTGCTTTGACAGGCGAGAGAGCAGATTAAACATCCGGACTTGACCTCCGGAATACAGGGGATATGGCATGAGCGCGCATACAAAGAGAATCTTCATAACTTCGGCTTTGTGAGGTCTATGATCGCAAAGCGGTCATTGCGGACTAGCACCGTATACATATTCGCAAGGTCCCTTGTTTCCCAATCATTATCTGTGGGCGACACCGTCACGTAGTGTGTCGCGCCCATCTCCAACTTTTTTGGAATATCAAACCCGAGCGGCCACCCCTGACGGTTTGTCTGATACAGAAACGTCGTATCGCCGTTATACGGAGCGATGACTTTCGCGTCTTTAGGCAGTAGCTGATCTGCCATACGCCCAGCATCGACGATATCCATTCTATTGATCCAGTAATATGAACGGATAGTGTACCACCCAAACGCGACCATCAGTAAAAAACTAAAAACAAAAACAATGAGAGACGCAGTACGTGAAAATATCTTCCCTGATTCATGATTCATGCTAGTCCTGAGCTTTGCCGAAGGGATTCCTGATTCGATCAAAAACGCCAACCCTTTCCCAACATACACGCACAGAACCGGGATCAGGAGAATTTGGTAATAATCGTGCTGCACATTGCCCCGGGCAACAACGATCACATACGCGAGCGCTCCGGCGGTCCAAAGCCAAAAAAGCCACCCTTCCCTTTTGGATGGGTTCATCATCGCCCCAATTGCAAAAGGGATGAGACCCCAAAACCCAAGCATGAGTTCTGCAATTCGCTTCCCATAAATCCAGTAAAACCATGCACCTTTAAATCGGATGTTCCCTTCGTTCAAAAGCCACATATAGACCGGTATTCCCTCAGGAAATCCGAGAATCCACTGGCGCCATACCACAAGCGGTAATAAACTAATAAGTGAATAAATGAATAATGAAATAATGAAATAAAGTGAGAAGCCGAAGCGCCTGAACAAAAGGTATGGGGCAGGCAGCAATAAAAATATCGCTGTTGGTTTGACGAGCAGGGCAATCGCCGCAGCCACCCCTGCTACTATAGTTATCCCCCAATCTCCTTTACCCCGCGAAGCTTCAGCGAAGTGGGGCTTATCTCCCCGAAAAAGCAAATATACACTCAGTACCGCCCAAAACACCATAAAGGGCTCCGGCAGTATGACCCGGCCAAAAAAGATGCTGTAGGGAAGGATGGCAAAGGTCAAAGCTCCCAGAAGCGCCGCCGCATAACCAACGGTCGAGACCATAAGCAGATATATGAGCACAAGCGTACCAACGGATGCTGCGATGGTGACAAGCCGCAATACCATTTCAAGAGACACAAACGGCAAAACGTTATGGATCCCAAAAGC
>CAZLDC010000002.1:33432-35604 GCA_964558385.1 uncultured Gammaproteobacteria bacterium | reverse complement strand
CCGGGCTACCATAACGACGGATGAACTCCGCTCAAGTATGGCCAACCTCGCCGATGCCAAGGCCCGCCGGGCGCTCAGCGGCCGCACTGACAGCCAGCGCGTGGGCCTCATCCAATTCACCGGACGGGACGCCATTGAAACCCAACGCACAGCCCTCGACGTCACCATCGCCCAAACCGAAAAGGATCTCTCCGTCTATCTCACCGATCACCTTCACCCCGCGGAGCTTCAGCGAAGTGGGGCGAATCTCCCTTCTCTTTCCGATCTCACCGCCGCCCAGACACGGATCCTCAATGAAGGCATCGCTAAAGTCGAAAGTTTAAGCGATCCCATCAAGGTCACCCTGGGCCTCCTGGACCAATACAATCCACAGGTTGATATCATGCGCCGCCGGTTCCCGCTCATCGGGACAGACACCAAAACCGGCAAAAAAGCGCAGGGACTCGAGGAAATCTTCAAAGAATTCCGCCGCGCCGCTGCCGGCGAAGCCGTAAAAAAAGGCCTCCAGGTCGGCCTCACGAGCGCCGCCCTCGGCTTTGTCGCACGCAAAGTCATGCAGACTGGTCTTAATACTGGCTGGGAAGTTACCCATCCGACGGACGCCACCAAAACGGTGTTTGATTTCTCCGGAAAATATCACCTCATCGAAGATCCCTCCGGCGCACCAAACGTTTCTGTACCTCAGGAGTTGCACTGGCAGATAGATCCGTCCGGAGGACGACAGTTAGTGCTGGATGTCAAAAACGCCCAGGGCAATATCTTCCAACAAGTGCTCTATACCCAAGATGCTACACCGGATAAAGGACTTTCGCTTGGAGAGATCGTCCGGGAGCATCCGCATCTCTCCTTCACACCTGCCGATAATGACCAAACGATTAAACAGCTCCATGATGTGACCCTAGGCTCACTCAAATCGATCACCACTCCGGAAGGCCAACCCATTGCCATCCACGCCTCCATCCCTGATGGCACGAGCCTTGTGGAAGTAAAACCATTTGACCGCATCAGTGAAACGTCCGTCTATGACTTGGTCGATCAAAAAGGGCAACACATCCTCACAAATATCCAACTCGATCAATACGGTGCAGTCACCAATATTGATGCGCTCAATACCAACCAACAGGGTCTTCATGTCACGCTGGATCGACTCATGTCGATCGACACCGGTCAGGAAGCGACCGGTATGGGAGCCACATTCACCAAACCTGTTTCTGAGATGGGCTCAACGCCGGGTGCGCGCGGCGTTTGGAACTGGATGCTTGAGACCATGCAGAAGGATGGCAATGTGAAGCACCTCATGCCCGCGACGAACCTTACGAAAAATCTTTTCCGGGGGTATGAAGAAAATATGATATCCAAAGGAAACATATTTATTACCGATGGAACCAGCCAAGTCACCCAAGTCACTAATGCAATGAATCTCCCCTATGGTGCTATGGGCGATGCCTATGAATTCCACGACCTCCCCAAGTCCTTATTTTTCGACCAGGTTCTCCCCAACGGCAAAATTCCATTGGTAGAACTTGGCAAACTCATGGATAAAGCGATCGAAATCAAGGAAATTCAACATTTCGACCTTGACCATTTGACTGCAGCAGATCTTGCTACGTTAAAACTGACGGACAAAGAAGCAGAACTATTATCCGCCGCCTATCACATCGGCCGCGTCGGCAATGTTGCCACTGCCGATCAGGTGAAAATGTTTATGGAATACATGGGAAGCACCGCACCGGAGCATGCACCGATCACCATCTTCCGACCCGTCATCGAACAGGTGACGACGACGAATATCCCGGCAACCATCATCGGCATTCCGGGCGAAGTAGTCAGCGAAACCCTCTCAGCAGCCCCTGAGCTCCCCTATGCCCCCTACACGCTCCTGTGGCGCAATCCGCTGGAGCAAATGGTTGCTCCCGCAATACTCCAACAATACCCGGAAAATCCTCTGGCATATGGCGAGTATCCGATGACCATAGGATACGGCGCGCAATCAGAATACCCGAGTATCTATCCTGCCCACGCATCGTATATACCATTTTATGAACGGGCATTTGATCGATTACAAATTGCTCCACAAGACCGGGAAGCGCTTAGGAAACTCTCCCCACAGGAAAGAATCCGAAAACTGTATGAGCGAGCTGATCAGCCGCTTGATGCATCGCTCCCTTATGA
>CAZLDC010000002.1:22588-33422 GCA_964558385.1 uncultured Gammaproteobacteria bacterium | reverse complement strand
CCCTTATGAAGATCAGGTCATCATCCTCTCCCAGTCTCTGGAAGTTCCTCTGGAGCAAACCCGACCACTTACCCAAAAGGAACTCGTGGCATCCCGTCTGAGCAATCAGGAACAGTATCTCAATAATCTGAGCAACCGATGGACTACTACAAGCACAAACCCGCGCGTCCTTCAGACGCTCTATAGAATCAACGGCGCGACGAAAAACTATATGGCGGAACTGACCGACATGAACGCCACACTGCCTGCGATGCATCCGGATTGCCGTATGAGTGTCGTGATCCCTGTATTTAATGAAGAAAAAAAGATTGAACAAACGCTCCGTGGGTGGCTGAATCAATATCAAAAGAATACAGAAAGCACCATTGACCCAAATAGTTTTGAAATTATTCTTTTTATAAATAGGCCGAATACATCCACCACCTATGATACATCCAAAGAGGTCATAGAAAAACTAAAATCCAACCCTGACTATGCGCCGTTTCATATCCACGTCGTAGAGAAAACGTTCAATATTAGTGAAAAGGACCAAACAGTACCTATTAATAATCAATCCATTCACGTCCCCAAGGGAAGACGCATGGGTCTCATCTATGCCCTCCCCACGGATCTTGCCGTGATAAGAAATATGGCCAGAATCGCACCAGATGATATTAAAGCTAACCATCTCATTAAGCCGGGCGGCGCGGATGCCTATTCTCGGAGCCCACATTATATCGACGACGTTATACGTTCCTTTGATACGACACTCGATATGGAACAGCTCAATTCACGTGCTGACTATCCGGCGCGGATATATGAACATATCCCGTTATTTCATGTCACTGAGCGATTCCGTGAAGCGATGAATGACCGATACGCTCAGGGAAATACCAATCTTGGTTTGGGGGTGATGCGATCGAGTCTGTATAGCCAATCCGGAGGCTTTAATCCGACTGACGATATTGCTGAAGAAGTGAGGTTGAATGAACGGATGCGTAAAGCAATCCTCAAACGCGCCCGACGCGAAGGGAAAATAAAAAATGAACTCCACAAACAGGATTCCGAACTCCGGGCTATCGACAATCCACGGCGCGCACTCTCCGCTGTTTGGCAAGGAATCCCGATGCTCTATGACTATACGAACTTTTGGCACAATGACATAGTCAAAACCATGGAAGTCGATACGATCCTTAGTCAACCAGTTCCGAAAGAAGCTGTCCTGAATACTGAAACACTCAAACTACAATTAGAACCCTATATTCAATATTATGCAAGAACCATTTACCAGCACCATCCCGACGCTTCTGTGCAGGGCAATATGAGCCAGGCAGTAAAATTTGCCAAGCAGTATGCAGAAGAATCGCTTAATACGTTAGGCTTTCGCCCTGGTGATTATGAATGGAACATTGATAAATCATTGGAAACTCAATCAAAAATGACAGATCCCAAGCTCGCAGTACGGTCCATGAAAATAGAATTCACCAAACTTGACGGTGTAAATGCATATCTATCGGAGTATAAAACAAAAGAGAAACCCGAATGGACGAAGTAACCCCAATCTTCACAAGCTGAATTTGCTTTCTATAGGCTATTTTGGTATACTTTTCGGTCATGCAATCCAACGGAGTCATCTATCAGTATCAATCACCTCCAAGAGCGCAAGCGCGTGCTCGTTCTTCTGCCCGCTCTACTGGACTTGCTCGTGTTGCTGGTCTTGCTCTTGTTGCGTTGTCTTTAGGCGGTATCATGGGGCCACTCACGCCGGCCCTGAGGCTGGAAGCATCGTATTGGCTCAGTCAGGCCAAACAAGCCATTCAACCATCCAACCATGAAACCATGGTCCGTTCGCTCCCCAAATCCGTGCCGGTCGTGTTTAATCCGCTCAAAACCGAGGATGGAAGCTCTATTGACCCGGCATCGAAGGAATTTGGCCTCATTATCCCGAAGGTCGGCATCAACACCGGCGTCATCCCGGCCGTCAATCCGACTGATCCAGGCGAGTATCTCGAGGCCTTAAAAAAAGGCGTCGCCCACGCCTCCACGAGCTATTTCCCCGACGAGGACGGTACGGTATATCTCTTTAGTCATTCAACCAACTACGACTGGTTCGTGAGCGACTTGAATGCCGTCTTTTATCTCCTCAAAAACCTGACCGAAGGCGATATCATCGTCCTCTATTATAAAGGAAAGCAGTACACGTATAAACTCCGGGAGAAACGGGTGGTCGCCCCTACCGAGACGTCCTACCTCATCCCGCAAAAAGGGATAAAAACGCTTATCCTCCAAACCTGCTGGCCGCCGGGGAGCACGACGGAACGACTATTGTTATTCGCGGATTTAATCGAGGACCAAGTAAATCAGATCTGATCGGGCGTGCCCCGTATACGCGCCCCTCCGACGCGAGGACGTAGACCTCGGGAGGAGATAAGCGTTATACTGGGGCCCCCCGGTAGCACTACCGAGAGGCTCCTTCTGTTTGCGGATCTTATCGAATCGTCCGGTCAATCGATTTAATAAAATGTTCGTTCGTTATTCGTTACTTGGTTACTTCGTCATTGAAGAATCGGACTGATGTAACCAAACAGCGCGAAGTAACGAAGTAACAGGCTTTGCGAATAACTTTCTTCAGCGGTAGCCTATAACACTTGACATCCTATAGCATGCATGCTATACTTCCATTCTTGCCTGCAAATTTGTATAGAATCAAACTATCAACTATGAACTCAAAACGCATCGCACTAAGTCTTTCATCTGCCGCTCTTGTCTCTGGTCTCTTGTCTCTCGCGCCCAAGGCGCTCGCCCAATCCTGCACCAATCAATACGGAGCTAGTGTCGCCTGCCAACCCGTCAATCTGACGATCAACAAGCAGGTCAAACATCCGACAAGCGGCCTCTTCGTCGAAAATATTACGTCCAGTGACACACCCTATAGCCCGGGATCAGAAGTCCTCTACCGGTTGATCGTACGCAACGCAAGCGGAGAAACCCATAATCCCGTCACCGTCACGGATCAACTTCCTGCTGAACTTACGTTTATTGCCGGACCCGGCACGTACTCTACCCCCGGCAAACCAGGGGGCACGCTTACCTATACATTAAATAATGTGATTGCCGGAGAAACACGCACGCAGGAAGTGCTCGTGAAGGTTGAAGCCAAAACACCGACCAAATGCAATATCGTCAACACCGGCCGCGCGACGTCACCTGCCAGACCCAGCGGCGACAGCGATACGGTGAGTATTTGTGTGAGCACCACGGCCCCTACCCTGCCGGTTGCGGGCTTTGACGACCTCATGCTGATCATGCCCTTTATCGGCACAGCACTCGGTGGGATGGCAATGCTACGAAAAAAGACGTAAGACGTCGGACGTACGACGTAAGACGCGCTTCTGCCGGAGCTCAATCAGAAATAACGAAACCGGCAAAGTAGCCGGTTTTTTGATGGCTCGTTAGCGATCCCGCTTAGCGGAAGATGCGGAGGATGCTCATTAATACTTTTGATATCGGAAATGAAGGTGTTTGGCGTTACATCCGGGTACATTGAAGGAACGGCAGGTCTTTCAGTCTACCCGTAACCCAAATACCTTCTTTCCCGGAATCAAAGAAGAAGTACCCCACTTCGCTCAAGCTACGCGGGGCAAGCGGGAGGTACGGGATGGAAGTACGCCGGGAGGGTGGAGTGAAAAAGAAGTTCACTACAGCCTCCTGGTGGGACAAAACACTGGGAAGAAGGGTTTTGTGTATAGGAGGAGTGTGTGAAGCAATCGCGCTTCATGTCACTTTTTCCACATCACATTTCACTTCTTATCGCACTTTAACAGTTGTTGGGTTAAATATATCCTTGCACCCGATGGGGAGAGGAGGAAGTTAGGAGACGACCGGCGATGTCATGCCGTTACGTTTCTCTACAAGTTTCAGACGGGCATCAAGCTCGTCGTCTTTCTCATCGAGTCGATCATGACTCATGCTATGCGCCGCAAGCTCAATCCGAGCATCTTGGATTTCTTTTGTGAGCTTGTCCATGCGGCTAGAAAAATCTTCTTTCGTCGGAAGTGTGTCTATTTTCGAATTGAGCTTTTGCTCGAGCGCATCACTATCAACTTTGACGATATGCGTAACGAGACGGACGATGGTGTTTTTGTCATCAGATGTAAGCATGATGCTACTCTACAGCGTGAAAAAATGATTGTCAATGAATCTTCTTCTCTCAATCGGGTGTAAGGAAAAATGGAATGGGACAGACGCGGAAACGGGCACAATATACTTTAACGGACAAGCACGTGCATGTCGTTTAAAGTCAAAACTGAGACGGGGTGAGGGGGAACGCGAAGCCGTGTACCGTATCCGTCAGCAGACGGATCTGGTGCTTCGGCGAAGCCGTGTACAGAGCTCTGCTCTGGTACTGCGGAAAAGGGGGAAATTTTCGGTACGATCTCCTTTCGATAATGGAGAGAATTCATTTTCTCTTCTGTTGTCGAAAGGAGAAAAATATCGAAAAAAAATATATTCAAGAAAAGAAATAGAAAAAAAGAAAGTAAAAAATGTAACCCCCTAGCCCGGCCAAAAACCGGAAAATTTTTTTTAAGGGCCCAAAGGAGCCCTAAAAAATGAACGCAAAACGTTATATCCCCCCGATCGCCCCCCTGGTGATCATCGTTTCGATTTTCGCGCTCTTGCTGAGTGCATGCGCCCAAGGCGCTGTCGTGCCATCGGCACAAGTTATCCAGATGTGCTCCATCGGTGCCCCTCAAAAAGTCACCGACGCCTCGGGGACAACCTGGGATTGCGCATCAGTACGAAGCGCCTTCCCCGCTGCCCCAACGAGCGTTGCAACGAACGCAGCTGCACCGACGACCGTCGCCCAAACAGGAAAATGCGACCCGTTGGCGGTAACTTCGTTACCAGTGCGACCAGATGCAGTTGTAAATGGCACCAAAGTCACTCTACAGGTCCGAGATCTCAATGACGGTTGTGAGCGTCCTTTGTTCTACAACGAGACCGGAGTTGGTAAGGGTGCTAACTATGCCTTCGACATGCCATTAGGCTGGACCGTTATCACGGCATCGGCATCTGCCGAAGTCCAACGCGAAGGCAATACAGCCAAACAATTTCTCGGTTGTCCAATCGTCGTTGTTGAAGGGCCCTTTAAGGGCGGAATTGGGCTGTATGAAGGCGCTTTACGTGTAGTTCCGAAAGAATGGGCTGACAATCTTCTCAAAGATGAAGTCGTGCCTATCCAATCGGCGCAATGCAAGAAAACTGTCGTCCCGACAGTTTTCAAATAAGCCCAACACTATGTGCACCACCGCACGCGATCCTCCTAGGAACCTAGGAATTTCCTTTTAGGATCGCGTGCACGTTTTTTCTTGAACCAATAAGCCAAAGGCTTGCTGGCTGAAGAAAATATGAAAAACAAACAACCATTAGTGTCCGTCATCATGCCCATGTATAACGCTGGGAGATTTGTGCGTGAGGCTATTACGAGCATCCGGCGTCAAACCTATACCCATTGGGAACTCGTGGTCGTAGATGATGGATCAACAGACGATAGCGTTGCAAAAGTAAAAAAACTAATAAAATCAGACAAGCGGATCAAACTCTATCGTAACGATAAAAACCTAGGTATCGGGGCGACCATGAACCAAGCACTCAAACACGCGCGGGGCAATTTCATCGCGCGTATGGATGCCGACGATATTGCATTCCCTGAACGACTGGAAAAACAAGTTATCTTTCTTCTGGAGAACCTACACATCGGGGTCGTGGGAAGCTTCATGATGGAAATAAATGATAAGAAAGAGGTCACCGCAGCCCGCAAGGTGCCGCTTCTCCACCAAGACATCTCCCAATCCATGATGACGACACAAACGATTCAGAACCCTACAAATATGATCAACAAAAAAAACATAGTGGGCCGTCAACTTCGATACGATGGCCGCTATTCACCGGTCGACGATCTCGACTTTTGGTTTCGGCAGCTAAAGCAGACACAATTTGCCAATATTCCGGAGTATCTCATGGCATACCGGAAACACGGAGCAAACTCCTCGCTTAAAGATATCAAAAAGACCTTTTGGCTCACCAACCAGGTACGCACGAAAGCGCTCCTCCAGTACGGGTATACAACGACTTTAACCCAACTCTTCACCCATCTGGTGCAAACCCTTATTGTGGCCTGCACACCCAATAAATTTTTGTATGAACTGTTCAAAATCTGGAAAGGCGATCGGATTCCCAAGATGAATCTTCATGTTGTTCATACGGCCCCGATTCAAACACGAACGATCGGATTATCTCTGGTCATGCCGGTGTATCGGGGAGGATCACTCATCAAAAAAAACGTTGAGGAGCTCTTATCCTTCCTCGCAAAACAACCAAGCGTCAAAGCAGAAGTCATCGTTGTGATAGACGGTATAGTAGATGCCTCGTTCGCTGTACTCCAACAGTTACAGACCAGCTATAGCAATCTCCACGTATACGGATATACGAGCAACAAAGGCAAAGGCTATGCCGTTCGTTTCGGATTATCAAAAGCGAAGCAGGAGTATGTAGGCTATCTCGATGCCGGAAAAGATATAAATTTTTATTCGCTAAAATACATGATCAATGAAATAAGCCAACATCCTGAAATTGATGCGTTCATCGCGGACAAAAAACACATGCTTTCGATTTGTGAAGCTATACCATTTTATAGAAAAGGATATAGCGCAGGATTTAACATGCTCACCAATCTCGTGCTTAATACGCAGTTCAGCGATACCCAAGTTGGACTAAAAATATTCAATCGGGAGGTTATAGAACGAATACTTGCTAATCTTCCTATCAAAATAAACAGATTTGCGTTTGATGTGGAAATTCTCTATGAACTTAACAAACGTGGGTATAGCGTACTGCCCTGTCCAGTAGCCATCAACAATGACATCAAAAAAAGTACGGTGCAACCGTCAGATATGGTGGAAATGATATGTGATGTAATGCGTTTGTCCTATCATTACGCGAAATATTATATAACTCAGAAGATGTTAATGTTTCCGTCGCTACAAAAACAATTTCATTTGATTTATCGGATCTGATAAGTTTACAGGTCAACCGTAGGATAGACGACCCACGTTAATTTCCTTCGCTTTTTGCTATACTGGTTCCATTCCTAAATAGTGCGGAGGGACAAATCTATAGTATGTTTGTAGCTAAACGGAATCTGTGGCCTATCTTCATTATTATATTGGCTTGGGCGGCGGCGGTCCTCTCCAATTACACCCCCGGTACGTGGCTGACGGGCTGGGATAACCTGCATCCGGAGTTTGATTTTTTTCTCAATGTCAAACGATCCCTTACGGCTGTCTGGCAGGAATACCAAGGGCCGGGACTCCTCGGCGGCATGGGACACGCCGCGGATCTGCCGCGGCAGATCATGCTTTGGATTACGTCGCTCGTGCTTCCCGCCCAACTTCTGCGATGGACTTGGACATTCTTCATGCTTCTCATTGGTCCCTTGGGGGTGTATGCACTTGTCCGGTCAATACAAACAAACGCTGGATCCCCTACAGGCACGGGGATGAAACACGCTGCTCTCCCCGCTCTGGTAGCCGCACTATTTTATCTCTTTAATCTTACGACGGTACAAATATTCACAGCCCCATTCGATGCATTTGTCACCCATTACGGCGTATTGCCATGGCTTTTATGGAGTAACTGGGAATTTCTTCATGCGCCGTCACGAAAAACACTATTACTCGTGGCATTCATCAACATAATCGGCATGACGCACGCGTACATCCCGACGCTTTTTCTGGTGTATCTGATCCTGCTGTTAATCCTGTGCATCAGTGTTCTTATTCGCTCGTTTAATAAAGCTTCGATCACGCGGATTCTATCTCTCGGATTCATAACGTTTTGTATCAATGCCTTTTGGCTCCTGCCGTTTGCCCACTTCACGATCACGAAAAGTCCGGTCACGGTAGGAGCTAAAATCAACATGATGGCCACAGAAGAAATCTATCTCCAAAATAAAGCATTTGGGGATATAAAAAACGTAGCAACGCTCAAAAGCTATTGGTATAATACCGCCGACTACAACCCGACGTCGGGCGCTCTCGAGCCGGTACTTGGAGTTTGGAGGAGTCTTGAAGGGAATAATTGGATGGTGTGGGTCCGCTATAGCCTCGCGGCCCTGATCCTTTTTGGAGGAATCATCGCACTCACGGGAAAAAGCACCCGCGTATGGGGAGCATTGGGAATCGTAGCGATCGGGATGGTAGCGGTCGACACTCCGCCGTTTGTCTGGATCATTGACTGGCTCCGGATCCATATTCCACTGTTTTCTCAATTTTTCCGATTTCCGTTTACCAAATGGGGCACTGCCCTTGCGTTGTCCTACTCGGTTTGGCTCGGGATCGGGGTTTGGTGGATATTGGATAGGTTAAAAACTTACAGCTCAAAAATCATTTCCGTATGTGTGGTACTTATTCCAACTTCTTTGGCAATCATAGGCGCAATCGGCATGCTGCAGGGTCAGCTCGTCAGTCCCAAATTTAAACTGACGATCCCTGGAGACTATTTCCAATTATTTTCCAAAATGAAAGAACTTCCCCTGGGCAGAATCGCCAACCTGCCGCAAAACATCTTCTGGGGATGGACGTATTATCGTTGGGGGTACAGCGGATCGGGGTTCCTTTGGTATGGAATTGAACATCCTATTTTAGATCGGGCGTTTGACGTGTGGACCCGCGAGGGAGAACAGTACTATTGGGAGCTTTCGCGGGCTATATATAGGAAAGACGCATCTGCCGTGGAGGCGGTGCTGAGTAAATATGATGTGCGTTATATACTACTTGATGAATCCGTCATTTCGCCGTCGAGCGACCGGGGGCTGTTTACCCCCGAAACCAAGGAGCTGCTTGGGCAAATGCGAAATATAAAGGAAATCGCGCGGTTTGGAGAATTGACGGTGTATGAAAGAATTGAGAATGATTTTACACTGGATCCCCGCGTTCGCGGGGATGACAAAAAGGAAAGTGGGAATGAAAACACGAGAAGCCGATCCTTCATCTCTCTCAAATCCAATCTCCCTACCGTCTCACCAAGCTACAAATGGACGGATAATGACGTTGTATTTACCCAATTGGGTGACTATGTCAGTCTACGAAGTAACGAAGTAACGAATAACGAAGCTACTTTCACCTATCCCTTCCGCTCGCTGTTTACAAAACGATCAATTGACGAACGCGAGTTTACGGTAACGGAAACGCCGGACACGATCACGATTGGCTCGATATCCGAGGCGACCGGAGCAAGCATCCTGAAAGCCCATACAATCGTCTACGACAGCACGAAGAGCGCGCCTGCCCGAAACGCTTCGCGTAGCGATGCGGGCGGGGATCTGGTTGCGGACAAGGTTCAACAATGCGGGGTCCTGCGGGAGGGAACTGCGGGGGCAAATGAAATGCAGGAAGACATCAAACCGGATCAACTCCCAGGCACGATACCGGGAATCAAACTATCAAACGCTATCAATTATTTGCGGTTCACGAGCCGCAATCAACGCGGGTGTTTAAGCTTCTCGGCGGGCAATCTCCCCCACCACGACGGGCACCTTGTGGCCGTCGAGAGCCGGCACATTTCGGGAAGACCGCTTCTTTTTTCTCTCATCAATCAGACTGCTAAACATGTTGAGCTCGAGACGTATCTCCAAGCAACAAGCAACAAGAGACAAGAGACAAGTGAAAATTGGCAGAAGGATTACTTTATTTTGCCGCCGCTTGCTGTCGATGGCTTGGGGTATTCTGTGTATCTCTCTAACGATGCTATCGGCCGGCAGGAGACTATTAACGACCTCAAATCCATCAAATTCTATACAATCCCTTATCATGAATTGGTTTCCACGCATGTATCTCGAGACGAAGTAACGAAATTACGAAGTAACGAAGTAACCTTTTCTGTACATCACCCCAACCCGGCATATTATAAAATCGTTTTGCGAAGTAACCCTGCCCGCCATCAGCTGTCGCTTCAGGCGACTGCAGGCGGGGAAGTAACGAATAACGAACTAACGCTAATCTTAAGCCAATCCTTTGATCCGGGGTGGCGAGCGTACACTATTGCGCCATGTGACAAGGGACAAGGGACAAGCAAAACCAATCTCATGTCCCATGTCTCATGTTTCTTGTCTCCCTACGTTCCCTTCCTCTTTGGCACAGAGATCAAGGCGCATGCGCTGGTCAACAATTGGGCGAATGGCTGGGTCTTACGAAGTAACGAAGTAACCAATAACCAACTAACTATCGTCCTGTTCTTCCTCCCCCAACTCTTCCAGTGGCTCGGCTTTTTATTGCTCCCCATCCCCTTTATCGTGGCGTGGCGGTGGCGGCGGGGACGGCAGGAATCCCCTGCTTGGTGAGCAGGTCGTCAATTTCGCCGAGTGCTCCCATAACCTCTTCGTGGATTTCTCGGGCTGTTTGAGCGTTACTCACGGCCTTTTCCATAAGCTCTCCGTAGCGCGTGACGGTCATGGTCTCCGGATGATCTACCGCGTCTTTCAGTTCGCTCTCCGGTATATGAGACAGGAGAATCGGCCAGACGAGACTGCGCAGCCCATTATGAAGTGCCGCATACACATCCGCCTTCTCCGTATCGGAAAGTGGTGACAACTGAACACGGGTCAAGAGTGTTTGCAGTGTTTTTTCAAAATCATCCATACGAAATCGTCAACGCTAAATCGCGCTTCCTAATGGCGTCGGAGGGGTAAGATTTAGCGATGAACTAATATTTAACAAAGCATCCGATCCGCCCGATGATGCGGCGTGCTCACCTAAATCATAATACACGACCGGCGGACCAAATATGCGATCCTGCA
>CAZLDC010000002.1:0-22578 GCA_964558385.1 uncultured Gammaproteobacteria bacterium | reverse complement strand
ATTTAAGTGCTATGGAAACCGCCCCGCCAACACCAGCGCCGATTGCTGCCCCTATTGCCGCTCCCCCCACCCCAAACGCGAGCCCCTTCATTGCGCCTTCGGTGGCTCCTATGCCAATGGCAAACGGAACAGAGAGCGCCCCGACCGCTGCCGCTCCGGTTTGGGCACCGGCGAGGGCTGTCGGTAAAAATGCATTACGGTATCCGGAACGCTCTGCGGTCGCAGTCCTCGTGGTATCGCGGCCAAACGTACCCCATGCGTTGGCGCGGGCAAGTTCTATCTGGTAATGTTTGTCTCTTGGAAAATCAGGAGACGAGTGAACAATCGGCCACAGCGCGATATTTCGGACAAAATCAGTAAATCTCGCTCTATATTCAGAAAAGAAACTGCCAACAGTCACGAGAAATTTTTGGACGACCATGGACGTGGTCTCCCGTTTTTCAGAAGGTAAGGTGTCTACCAATGCCTGAAATTTGGCGCCGTACGTCTCCATGATGAGCCGTCGTTCCGGTTTGACGGCGGATGTGGCGATACGCCGCTCAAACACATCAGTGATTAGATCAGCGAGGGGCTTTTTACGGATTTCTTCCGGGGAGACAGATTCGACCATATGCACATCATACAACTGATACGGTATGCTTGACAACAGCCATGTGCGGCAGGCTATACTGGATAGAACATGAGTGATACTCTTCCAATGACTGAAGCTCGTACGCTTCCTAACCTAAAGGACCTCGCAAAAACCACTCCACCTGCCACAACGGAATCACCTGCTCCAGCAGAACATGCACCGTCGGTTACAAAAATAAATGCACGGGAAACGCTTCAACAAATTGCAAAAGGAACGGAGGAGACAGCGCAAGCAGGACCGGAAGTAAAAGCAGGACCAGCAAGTCCAGCAGTAAAAGCAAGTCCGGAGGAACAAAATACACCGGAAATAAGTGATGTTAATAAACCGGAACAAACGGCGGAACAGTCACCCAATAAGGAAAAGTTGGATAGCTTATTTACCCAAAGCGCAAAACTTCTTTTGGATTCTAAAGATCCCCGGGTCGTGACGATTGCTATCGCCCGCGCGGCGGCCTCGACCCCGCTGGGGACTGAGCTCCGGCAAGATGTGGCCCAAATGATCAAAGAAATGGACGGCACGAAGCTTGAACCCAACGAGCGAGAACAACTTATCAAAATACAAGAGGAACTCCGGCTCCTCAATATCCCCGAGACGGATGCGGCGAGGAGTGCGTTTGCGGGCACGCTTGAGGCGTACGGCGCGGGCCATCCGGATAAAGGCATCACGCCCGCGCTCATCGAACAGGTACGAACGAATGCGCTTTCCCGTCCGGATGGGATCACAAACCTCATGAAGGCCGACTCGACGCTCACCGCGCGTCTCATGAGTGAGCTCAATGGAGACCGGAAAGAGCCGTTGCCTAACGTCGCAACGCCGGAGGGACTCGTGAAAGCCGCGGGACTCGAGATGACCCCGGACAATAGTGCAAACGCGACCGAAATTCTCCGACCGAAGTATACGGCTCCACCCAAAGAGTCACCCAGGATCGGCGATATGATCCTGCCGACGGCGCTCGTCACCTCCATGTCCCTCATGTTCGTGGCATCCCTTGCTGGAGCAGGAGGAGAGGGTGGCGGGGGTCACTAAAAAATCTACAAATATACAAATCTGCAAATATTCAAATAAATAGTTCCGAATGATTCAATCATTTCAATAATTCAGTCATTCATTTGTAGATTTGCCATTTGTAGATTTGTAATTTATCCCTATGTATCCCCTTCTCCTCATCCTCGAACTCATCCTCCTCTATCTTCTTTCCCGTAAACTCATCCAGTCCGTATTTACGGTTCTTTTTTACCTCACGCGATCACGGCATGCAGGCATCTGGATCGTAACGATTATCTTTTTTCCGGGAACGGTCGTGCATGAGCTGGCTCATTTATTTGTGGCCGAAATATTGGGCGTCCACACGGGCAAACTCACGCTCATCCCGGAATCTCTGGAGGGGACGGAAATCAAAGCCGGAGGCGTGATGGTAGCCGAAACCGATCCCCTGCGCCGCACGCTCATTGGATTGGCACCGGTATACATCGGAATTCTTGTAATAACCGCGCTATCATACTGGCTCTCTACACTATTTTCCCATGGGATTAATCTGTCCAATGGGGCATATGGGTCTTATTGGTCAAACCCTAACGTATATCTTTTTATCGTGATCTGCTATCTGCTCTTTGCTATTTCCAACTCCATGTTCTCTTCCAAAGAAGATATGAAGGGCGTCCTGCCCTTCACGATCACAGCAGCGATATTCCTCATCGCGGGGTATGTGGCAGGCCTTCGCGTAGGCCTCACCGGCCAACTCCTGACAGGGTTGAACCTTGTCACCCAAACCCTCGTCCAAAGCCTGGGGATCGTGTTAGGGGTCAATCTCGTCGTCCTGGCTGCCACGTTTATCCTCCTCTCACTTCTGAACCCGCGCGCCCGGTCCCGCACTTGATTTTTCACTCAAAATAGCCTATAATATCTCCTACTATGGCAGAACGGCTTCAACCTGATCACACCACCCCCGAACGCATCCATACCATCCCGGAGGCGCAACCCACTGATTTCCAGCTTCTGATGCGCAAACTCCTGGATCTCCCTGATTACCGTACAGAAGGACCGGCAGCCAAAACCATGGAGGAGCTATCCGAACGGATCAAGTCTGACCCTCTGCAAGCAGTAACGGAGTTGGATGCCTACCTCCGCGGGCGGAAAACCGGTAATCTGCTAGATTGGACTGCCCGTAATGTGACCAATACCATGATTTCAGCCGCGGCAACCGGAGCTGATTACGTTGACGTTATTATAAAAGCGCCGCTCAAAGGGCTCGGAGCGCCGGGAGAAGCCGTCGGTGGAGGTGTTGAATACGTCACCGATACGATCATTTCGGCTGGCACCAATAAACTTGCAGAATTGGCAACAGGAGTACAAGGAGTGCGGTATGCCTCACCGCTCTCGGAATTTATTTCGACAGCCCTAAACACCGTCCCGGTATTTCATGAGTATATGAATGGTGTGAATATGGAATCCTGGTTCCGCAGAACCGAAAGCATCCCAGTGATTGGAGCACTCCTCGAGCGCTGACACATTGCCGGTGACCGGATGATCGAGAAAGCGCTGACATCAAAAGAGAACAAATGGCTCTGGGGACTTATTACCGTCATGAGCAAAGGCTACAATAATCCGAAGAAGGGCGAGAATAAAAGCGCGCCAACTGGTCCTTCCGGCCCGCCAAGCGGTCCCGGGCCACAGAACGATAGAACATCATCCCACGCAGCTGCTATCACCGCAGCCGCCTAATCCGTACCGTCCTACTCACATATAAAAAGATCCCCCGCCCACCGTTTACAACTTAAAATTTGTACATTTGTGCATATGCATAAATAAACAAATTTTATGAGGGTGATGGATGCGTTGCTCAAACCATTCAATACTCGTGAAGACGATTGTCGTGGGTAAAAAATCGTTCAGCCCAGACGGAAAAACCGGCGAAGATCTTCATCATTTTCGAGGGTCGATACGGTCGCAAGTTTTACTTCATGCGGCAAGTCCAAAACTTCCCGGACATATTTGACTTCCCGCGCGCACGGATACGGATGCACATACACGCTCTTTTGCATGAGGAAAAAGCCCATGGCTTTGAGATATTCACGAAAAGCATTCCGAGATCCATGGCTCGTTGGCACGTCAAAAAACACCATCCGCCACTTCCCGTCCCAGGGTGTTTGCTTTGGGACTGAAAGATTCTCAAGGTCGTATCGGAGCACTTCCCGCTTCCCTTTTTCCGATAACACGACGACTGTGCCTTCTTTCGTCTCTTTCACATCAACGTAGCCTTTGCGCCAGAGCTTCAACGTATGACGGGTAATGGATGAAGGATAGTACGGTTCCCATTCTTTGTGGCCCCGCACGAACGGAGCAAATGCTACAAGCGCATTGGGTGCCGTGAATGCAACCGCGAGCACAACGCCAATTTTCAACAGTGCCAACACTTTATCGCGGGTGATATGCTCCTTGGGTTCTTCGCGGATCTTCTTTCTATGCCTCATAGCTCATCCTCTCTCAAAGCGCACACGTATTTTCTCGCGCTCTTCTGCCTCGATACGTTCTTCTATCTCATAGCGATATCCCACCTCATTGCGCTCTCCCCATTCTCTTTACCCCAACTCTATATCAAATGGTAAAATTTGTAAATCCGTGCATATGCATAAATTTACAAATTTTAAGTGAAAACATGAATCATGATCTATTGATTTATCACAATGAGATCAAACAACGTATCGGGGCCGCTGAATAAACGTTAGGATGATTGATCCAGCACGCCGTATCTCATACGGAAACCCCATACAGCGCGGTAAAAAACCGATTAGATGGTTCGAAGTTTACCCGGGGTCAGTGTATCAACGGACTCCCCGATAACCGAAATAATCGCGGGTTCCTGCGCATTGAGAAATAATTGAAATTGTTCACTCCACGGTGCTGTCATATAAGCACCAAATACCCGATAATATTCCTTTGCTGCACACCATGGCAAAGCTAAAAATAGCTGAAGAAATTCATCAGCATACTGCGCATCTCGAAGCATAACTCGTAGATCATTAAAATCGTCCCCAAACCATTCTCTGAGAACCCATTGTTCTACTGCCCGAGCATGACTTCCGTCTTTCCAATCAGGGATCTGTTCGTCCAGCTGGATCGCGATCATATCTGCTTTCCATGTTGCATATTGGTCCGGCGTCAATGATGACCGCCACCAAAACCCACCCGGCTCATACTGCGCCATATACCTCTTTGCAATCTCCCCATATTCAGGTTGCGGCATACGTTATCCCTTCTCGGGGCTATTATGGGCAATGGCGGCGAGGTCGTCGGTGGGTAGGGCCCGCATGCCGTCTTTCACCCACAGAAGTTGGCCGGCATGGGTCGCACGGATTGTTTCTGTCTTTCCTCCGTCCAATGACCGGACAACCCCGAGAGGTTCGCCCTTACCAACGACGCGCATCGTCGTATCGGCCGGAAACCAACATCCGGGTTTTTTGGATGTGATGTAATCGACGTTCTGATAGATCATGGAGGCGATCCGCCGTGAGGGATTCTTTGATGCCATCATCCCCATAAACCCGAGTGCCGCCGTGATCCATGACTCGTGCTGGCGGATGTCTTTTTCCAATCGCCGTCCCGATCCCCCTGCCTCTCCAACAATATACCGGCAGCCCATCCGCGCGAGTGCGACGTCTTTCCCAACCGGAATGAGTCGTCGCTCAAAAATGCCAAATTGTGGCGTGAAAGCCGCAATAAATCTCTGTACATCCTGATCAATGTTTTTGATTTTCGTCTCTCCTGCCCAGAGACAGGGAGCAAGTGTTTCATTGCGCGAGCCCCCATGCAGATCAAGCCAGAGGTCGGCGTGTTTGGCATAGGTATCGACGAGCCAGTGAACCAGGCGCTGCGTGGGCGATCCCAGAGCCTTCCCCACTCCGGCAAACTTTGGGAACTTTCCGTCTATCGGATTGACACTCTTTTCCTCCCAAAACCCGGGGGTATTCACGATGGGGATGATGATGAGGCGCCCGGCGATATTCTCCGGTTTAACCCGTCCAATCAATCTATAGCATGCCTCCATGCCTGCGTACTCATCCCCATCCATGCCCCCAGTCACGAGGAGCGTTTTACCGGGCTTTTTGCCCACCACGTCATACACCGGCACATCAATGGAACTTGCACCAAGATTCACATGAATGATATTCATCGCGATGCTATAATACCCCAGCCACACCATGAAATACAACGCAAAAGTCTCTGATTTGCAACTGCAGGCACTGCGAGATCTTCGTGAAGATTGCGCCGAAAAATACACCTTGCTCGAAACTCTGCAAAAATCCCTCTCCCGAAACGACCCGACACAAAAAATAATCACCTCGTTGCTTACGCGTCTATCCGTGGCACATCGCATACCAAATGTATCCATTTTGAGGGATCTCAAACGCAGCGCCCTGATGCTCTATCGATTTGCTTTGCTTGAAGCGGCGTCCAAAAACGTCACACTCAACTGGCAATCGCCATCCGCCATCCACGCGATCCATGATGAAGCAGGAAATGATTCCGGAAAAATCACGATGACGATGAATGACTATAAACGCGACTACCACCATGACGCCATACCCTACGAACAGGCCTATCGACGCGCGTATATAGACGGACTCGTGACCCTGGGCGTCCATACCTACCTCGTCTCCTCGGGCATGGCGGGCTTGACGACGATTCTCGGGTATCTACAGGGCGAAGGATTCCTCGTGGGTCCGGCGATCGTCGGCGCTAACACGTATTTTCAGGGGAAAGGTCTCATCCTTGGGGCCTCCGGACGGCGCGCAACCCTCGTCCCGGAATCTAACACGAAAGCCATCCTTCGATTGATTGAAAAAAAGAAACCAACGGCCATATTCTTAGACAGTCTCACCAATAGCGCCACGATCACTGCCCCGGACTTGCCAACGATCCTTCTCTATCTTGTCCGCCATGTGCGTCATGATATGGCGTTCGTCGTGGATAACACCGGGCTTGCCACTGCCTGGCAACCCATGCACGTGATCCTCGGAAAAAACCGCCGCATCCGGCTCGTCGTGTACGAGAGTCTCAATAAATTCCATGAATTTGGTACGGACCGGGTGACAGGGGGCATCATCTGGGCCTATGGCCCGGGGACGGAGAAACTGTTTGACTACCGAAAAAACTGCGGCACGAATATCACGGACCTCTCCGCCCACGCGCTCCCCGCGCCAAACCGCAAACTGCTTGAGAAACGCTTGAGCCGCATGCATCGCAATGCCCACTATCTCGCCGACCGGCTAGAATCGTTTATCTCATCAGGACGGGCTCCTGCATTCTCGAGCGTCGTCTACCCCGGCTCCCCCAGTCATCATTCGTATTCGTGGGTAAAAAACTATTCATTCCACGGTTGCCTTATCGCCTTATGCTTTACAAATACGAAGGGAACAATCAAAACATCGCAATCCTTCATCCGCCGGGCAATCAAAGAAGCCAAGCGCCAAAATATTCCTCTGGTTGCCGGCACAAGCTTTGGCTTTGATACAACACGCCTCTACCTCACCGCATCTAACACAGTCTACGGAGAACCTTTTTTGCGGATTGCGGTGGGCACAGAAGATGTAGATCTGTTGGAGAAAATCGTCGCAATCATCCAATACTCCATGAAACTCACGTAATGGAACTGTTTTGACTTTACCGGACTAGCACGTGCGGATGATTTAAAGTCAAATTGAACGTTCAATTATTTTTACTCCCGCTCGATGCGTCTTGATATGACGACTACGCCGGTACGGTCCTCACGCATCTGTGCCCGTAAATAGGCATTCTGCTGGCCTGCTAAAAATTCTACAAAGGCCCGCTCAAGCTCACCTTGAGTCAACCCATCGGAATAGAGATAAAGTATGACTTCTTCACCCACCCGAAGTTTGTCAAACAGCACGGTCGGTTTTTCACCCGTTTCTCTAAGCCATACAGAATGACCCGGGCGAACCCTCGTCACTTCTAAAAAAAATTTAAATGCCTGTATTTTTTCCGAGTATTGAAAATGATCATGAAACTGATGATCCGGTCCATCCGTTACTGCAGAATCGGGCGAAACCACGATGTATGCGATATTATCTTTTACCTCGTTATGTGTTTGCATCCGAGTGTTATAACCCAGCATGCATTACCCTGTCAAACCAATCCATGTGTATAATTTTTCTTTCGATTGACAGATGGGGTATACTGAATAAAGTAATCTATGCCACAGAATTCTGAAGTCGACAGAAAACAAAAACAAGCTAATGCTGATATGCAGGACGGCTTACCACCGGAAGCGCAGGATGCAAGTGATCCGACTCAAGCGATATTAGATCATGTTCAAGTAGGTCCGAGAAGAAGAATCAAAATTGGTGAAGTAATAAAAGGTGGTAAAACAATCCCGCTCTATAGCTATGCGGCAACGGAGAGAGCTATGGTACTTAATCAAACGACCGGAGAGTTCGAGTTCATACAAGCCGGAGATCTTGATGAACTATCCAACCAACACATCCACAGAGACCAAGAACCCACAGAATCGTTACATGTTGCAGACAATTTAGACATTGCATATGTGGCAAATAAACCTTCGGATGGAACTGCCCGCAGACGACGAATCGTTGCAGAAAAACCAAAGATAAAACCATCAGGAACGAGTTGAGTCTTGCTTTATTCTATCTCTCGAGAGGAAAATACAACGGCTCATAATCAATTATCAATAACAATTATTCCCTCTTGAGCACCTCAAAGAAGGCTGTCTGGGGGATCTCCACTCTCCCGATCAACTTCATTCTTGCTTTCCCCTTGGCCTGCTTTTTCAAAAGCTTATCTTTCCGCGTCCTGTCCCCGCCGTAGAGCTTCTGAATGACGTCTTTGCGGAAGGATTTCACATCCGCGCGCGCCACAATCTGACCGCCGATAGCGCCTTGGATGGGGATCGTAAACTGCTGCCTAGGGATCACTTCGGCCAGCCGGTCGACAATCGCGATGCTGCGGTGATGCGCCTGGTCGCGGACGGCGAGGAAGGAGAGCGCGTCGACTTTCTCATGATTAACGAGGATGTCGATTTTGACGACATCCACGGCCTGAAACTCATAAAATTCGTAGTCCAGGCTCGCGTACCCCTCCGAAATGCTTTTGAGCCGGTCAAAAAAGTCGATGATCATGTCCGCAAGCGGCATGAGGTACGTAAACTCCGCCTGCTCGGCGACATACTGGAGATCAACATACTCCCCCCGCTTTTCCTGGGCTAGCTGCATGATGGGTCCGACGTAGGCCTTCGGTGTGAAAATTTTCACTTGCATCACCGGCTCTTTGACGCCCGAAATATACGTGGGGTCAGGAAACTCGGACGCGGACTGGATGACGACTTCCGTGCCTGCATCCGTAAGCGTGCCGATGACACTTGAAGCCGTGAGACCCAATTTGGAAAGGGCGACACCGGGGGAAAGCATCAGGTGATATTCGACACTCGGGGCGGTGGCGATCATATTCAGGTCAAATTCTCTTGAAAGCCGTTCCTGGACGATCTCGGCATGCAGAAGCCCCAGGAATCCGCAGTGAAATCCGTTGCCCAGGGCCGCCGAGGCAATAGGGCGGAACGAGAATGCGCTGTCACTAAGCCGCAGTTTCTCAAGCGACTCACGAGCGGCATGCAGCTCGTCACTGTTGATCGGAAAAAGACTCAAGAATACCATGGGCTTGGGCTCCTTGTAGCCGGGGAGGGGGGTGATGGACGATGGAAGATGGAGAATAGAGGATGGTGGTTGAGGATAGCGAGTAGAAGGTAGAGGTGTTTTCTCCATTTTCGATCCGCTATCTTCTCCAACGACATTCAATCTTCTATTTTCTACCGTCGTTACGGTGTCTCCCACCTTGGCCAACCGAATATCCTTAAGCCCCGTTGCGATATACCCTACCTCACCGCATCGGAGTACATCACACGGTGCCATTTGTGGATTAAAGTATCCTATTTCTATCGGTGTCACCTGCGCACCAGAGGCGAGAAAACGCAGGCGGGTGACGCGCGACAGGGACTCCCGTGACGAGCCTTCACTTCGGAGTGAACCTGCCGATGATGGAGAAGAAAATTTCATTTCGCGATCGAATTGAAGCGAGTCACGGGATACACGCGCGGCAGGACCCGCCGGCATATCGATCGACCCGTCAACAATCCGCACAAACACCACGACGCCTTTGTGCGCGTCAAACTGCGAGGAAAAGATGAGCGCGCGCAGGGGTTCGGCAGGAGCGCCTGAAGGCGGAGGAATCCGCGTGATGATAGCATCAAGCACCTGATCCACATTTGTCCCGGTTTTGGCGGAAATTTCGATCATTTCCTCCTCGGTAAATCCCAGTGCGACAAGTTCGGAGCGCGTCTCGGCAATACGCGCGTGGGGCATGTCAATTTTGTTAATAAGCGGGATGATCGTGAGGTTATGGGCTCGCGCTGAGGTGAGATTAGCCAAGGTCTGGGCCTGCACGCCCTGGGTCGCGTCGACGACCAGGAGTGCACCTTCACAAGCTGCCAGACTCCTACTTACCTCGTACCCAAAATCAACGTGGCCGGGAGTGTCGATGAGATTGAGAACGGTAGTAGGTAGTAAGTAGTTAGTAGTAAGGGTAGCATCAATTTCTCCCTTACTACCTACTACTATCTGCTTACTACTTCTATATATCATCCTCACCGGAGCCAATTGGATCGTGATCCCCCGCTCGCGTTCGATGGGGTTGCTATCAAGCATTTGCGCCTGCATGTCGCGCATCGCGACCGTCCCCGTCATTTCAAGCAGCCGGTCGGCTAAGGTGGACTTGCCATGATCGATATGAGCGATAATGGCAAAATTACGGATATGCGATTGATCATTCATAATGGTTTATCCAGAGTCCGTTCGTACGGCGAAGGACGAAATTGCGGATATGCGACTGTGAATCCTGAGCTTTGCCGAAGGATGACATGAGAGGATTATAGCAGAAGGGATTGCCTGACTACTCTGTAATATTCTTCACGCGTCAATCATGATCTTATTCCAATTTGATCGGTTCTTTCAGTTGTGCGCAGGGAACACTACTTGTAGCATGAAATATCTTGTTTGGACTGAAGGCTACGATGGAAATTTTATCCTGATTCGGCTGCCCGGAAACCATTCTTCTCGGTCTTACCCCGGTGCACCATGGGTCATTTGTTTGTTTGACCCCTTCCGCCACCATATTTTTAAAAGAATCAGGATCACCTACGCGTAAATCACATCCCTGGCATAACTGCACCTGATACCGTGCAACAAGACTATCTACTTCTTCAGGAATTGGGTCTCCGGCTGGTATATAGCTTTCGTCAAAAAAAACAACGGAGCCAGTGGGGGCTTCTGACGATGGAGAAGGTTCTTGGGCAAATTCTGCGTATGCAGCTTCACGCTTATCAGTCCATGCGGGCATAGTAGCGCATACTATAGCACATCGCTATCAAACAGACAAAATCATTGGATTTTATACAATCTGCGGGATGAGTTGACCGTCGCGGAGCAATAAAACTGATCCTTCAAAACCTGCGCCTCTGGCGGCCGCAGGTGAATCATGTTTCGAATATTCCCCAATACCTTGCCCATGTTCTGCGTGATCGACATCGTGTAATTTTTTGGCCTGTGGCATTAGACCATCGGGTGATAAAAGTACTTTTCGACACACGGCACATGCTTCTGTTTCCATAACTGCCTCCTTTTGTACTATATCGCACACTATGCCATAAAAAACAGATCGAGTCAAATTTTTTCCTTCTTGCTATCCATCCTACATTCATACTATAAGAGCAAAGCTATGGCAACTCAAAAAGAAGTAGATGACGCGATTGGCCATCTAAAAGATTCGCAAGGTAAAATAGGAAAAAAACATCAACGACAGCATCAGGAGGGCATAGAGGAAAGCGATGCAATCCGTCATGCTCTTGAACATGCATGCTGCGGACAGTGTGAACATCTCACAATCACCACCTACCCACGATACGGTCACACACAGGTTATATTGCGCTGTGTCCGCGGGTTTAGCCCGACGGGACTGTGGAGAGGGTGGGATCCGTGCGCTGATCAACCTGACTGCACATCATTCTCTCAACACCCCTCAAATGTTGTTTTTGAAGGGGAATCGCAATAGATTAATCATCGCGGTCTACGTGTTTTGTCTTCTTGTAGACAGGTGCCGGGGATTCTGGATATAGTTCTTCAAAAAGATACATCGGCTCGAGCAAAAATGCCCATTCTTTTTCATCCAATAAATGGATTTCTACATGCCCTATAAATTCACTACTGTCGCCGCTCCACCAACAGTCCTGCTTAGGACATACGCGATGTCCGAGATTTTTGTATCGGGGACCGGGATTGGGCGACGTGGATTTTGCCTCTGTGCGCCTTCGTCCATCTCGCTGTACTGTACGCGTTTCTTTGATACTAAAATACGATGTATCCTGAGTGTCACCCTCATAAACCGGACGGCGACCTCGTGTACCCCTCTTAGTCCCATCATTCTCGATGTCCGTCATAGTATAAAAATAATCCATTTGAACAATACATTCTGCTTGCTGGATGGCGCACAGGATCCTATAATACCAACCATCGTAGTAAAAATAAACACGCTATGAGCCAAAATCCCGAACAGCAGTATTCCACAAGTGTATTCAGCGAAGAAGCACTTGCGTTTATTGAGGAAATATCCAATTGGATCGCGCGTCATCGAAAACTCGTCTTCGTCGGCACGACTGCCGTCGCGATTGGTGCCTGTGCCATAGGATCCGCGATCGTCAATTTCATATCAACTAATTTCATCCCGGACATTCATGAAGGCCCTTTTCCGGGAAGTCTATATTTCGGATCCCACTCGCCTTGCCGCCCTGATGAACGGTTCCCCAACGGACCGCCCGTGATGCAGGAATATGAGGGATTCACCGTGGTAGCCTCGCAATGGGGAGTCCAGATCTATCGACACGGCTCGGTAGAAAGATTCTGTGAAGGACCAAGACAATAGTAAAGCAGGCTAGTCATTATCCAAAATTAACGGTTCATCGGGGCCTGCATCACCATCCTCCTCTTCTGTTGGGGGCCATAGTTGAATTTCAAGTTGCATCAGGCCACCCCCAAATTGTGATCGTGCATCTTCTTCGTCGAACAGTGTAACCATGAAACGCGGATCATGGGGATGAGCTGCGATCGCTGTTTCAGCATGTTGCGGAAGCGTTTTTATAACCGTTCCGCATATGGTACATCCAATAAACCACCAATTGGTATGATCTATCTCAACAGCCATGCGGCAGTTTACCATGAAAAGAAGGGAGAACGGAAGATCTCACCGGCAGGAGATGGTCAGGGTATGGGATTTCTTATCGGCGAGGCGAATTGTCCGTACCGCTCCCAACAGGGGCTCGCCATCAAGCGTCAGATTGATACCTGAACTGTTCAGATCAAAGTTCATAGAAAGATTGAGCGCCGTGAGCTTCACGCTGCGCGGGGCAGTGCCGTCGACCGTGACCGTCAACGGCGGAAGGGTCGCAACCCCGGATCCTCCGTCGGGAATGGTCTCACGGGGCAGGGAAATACCGGCAACCGGAAAAGGAAGACTGACAATCGGGGTGAAGGGAGCGCAATCCTGATTGATGATGCTCACGCTCACGGCCGTCGCCTGCAATGCCACCCACCCGGCGGCAAGGATGGTAGCGATGCCGAGCGGCCCTTTAGCGCCTGCTATGACACTCCAAAAAGATCCGGCTTTCGTGGCGGTATCACTCGCGACGGCGGCGGAGGAAACTTCGGCTTCCACACGTTTGACCTCGGCCTTCAGATCCCTCCAGAGGGAGAGCAGGAGGAGCAAATATTTTTTCCGCTTTTTGTCTTTTTCCGTCGCCGTCGGGATCGCTTCAAGCGTGAGCTCAATGACCTCCCCGGCCTGGAGTCGATCGAAATGATTCCAAGTGCGTTTTATTTCGGCAAG
Source organism: uncultured Gammaproteobacteria bacterium (assembly GCA_964558385.1). Classification (GTDB taxonomy): domain Bacteria; phylum Patescibacteriota; class Microgenomatia; order UBA10105; family UBA927; genus CAZLDC01. Next base: position 8,987 of record CAZLDC010000002.1, on the reverse strand, counting down.
CGTCCGGTCCAGTGTAGGATTAATGCCGCCCAAAAGCGTCATGAGATCATCCACTTTTTGCTTGGAAAGCGTTGGTGATGAGAGCAAGTCCGCCGCAGCGAGTACCCGTTTCTTGATCGTTTTGGGATCCATACCCTACGGTATACCAAAGATTCCCTGATCTTGCAAACGGCTATCTGCGTGACCAGATGGAGTCAATTCCCTTTATTTCTACGGTAGTCTAGTCGTTTTTTAAGTAGATTTTCGGAATATCCACCTTCTTCCATGTGCATCTTTTCCACTGCTCTAATCTGCTGATCGAGGAGAAAGCCACACCGTATCAGAATGTCCAATTCGTAATTCACTACAATTACTTGTCCATCTAATCCATCTTTTCCTTTCTCTTCCATCTGAGCCTTTACCCAGGTGAAAATAGAAGGAAACGAGAGGGAAGCAGATGGAGAAGATTCAAAAATGTTTTGAAGTTTCACAAGTCGAATATCATCTTTACTCCAACGGGACAATCCCATGCGTCGCAAAATATCTTCAAAGTCTTCACGGGCTTCTACACCTGATGCTTTAGCCACATCATACAGCTTTAATTTGGATGAGAGACTTCTTTCGGATGATCCCTCCACGATATTTTGCTTGAGTGACCGCAGGGCCTGCTTCATCTGATCGCGCTGACGATGATCTTCATATTTATTGTAATAGAGTGGAATAAATTCCCATCCAAGATCAAACGCGATTTGTGCTAATTTGTAAGATATAAGAGACTGATATCCGGGACTAGTCATAATAAGCTTAGACATTTATAGCGCCTCTGCATATGCTAGCGACAATTTATCGCTTTCACAAATCCTGCTTTTTTGGCCTCGGATTCGGTGCAAAACCAGGCGTCGCCGTAGGCGCGGTCGACGAGAACCTGGTCATATTGGCGGCAATCGGGGAGATAATAGTACTTCTCCCCTGCCCGGGTGTTGCCTTTGATGGTGCAGTCCTCGCTCACCGGCAGGTTCCCCCGGCATGCGTCACTCCAGATGCCAAGTTTGCCCGCCTTAGCAAGCCCTTCTGCATCCTTTAGCACTTGATGATATGGATTGCCAGATGACGAGCGGTTTCGGGCAAGACCAACGGAGAGAAGAGCGCGTTGAAGTAACGGATCGGAAAACGAAGACTGGATCCCCGCCGGAGCCTGTCCCGAGTCTTTCCGAGGGACGGGGATGACATCATCAATCCTAGCCTCAAGGCCCGGCCTTGTGCCTAGAATCTTCCACCGAAGATATCCGAGCCACGTCCCGAAATCCTCGACAATCACGGTGGCGAGCGTGCGGCCGTAGTCGTCCGTCACGACGTTTTTGAGACGGACACGTTTGCCTAACGCCAATTCGACAAGCTTATCGCGCGCCTCGGTCGCCATACACCGACCCCGTTCCGGCGCGTCAACTCCCAAGAGCCGGATCCTCCGTCCGTCTTTAAGCTGCAGACTATCCCCGTCTGGCACCGAGACCACCCGCATGCGTTCGAGGGATTGAGAGAAATAAATCCCGTTGACGATCAAAGAAAGCAGAAGTAAGACCAAAAGTACGGGAATCAACAATCTTGGTGAGAAGAGTAAATGAATGAACTGATTAATCGGAGATTGACCAAATGAAGCCTTTTTCTTCATGTACTCCCATCATAGCACACCATCATCCATACACCTGTGCATGGGTGCCTATATCGACAAAGTAGGCGGTATCTTCATGGATAAAATAAACCACCCGCACATCGCCGGTGACGGAAAATGCACGTTTATCATCGAGTTTCCCTTTCAATGCATGATCGTTGAGTATTGGATTATCGGGATTTTGTTCAAAAAGTCTCGTTCGTTCCTTAAATTTCTGATGGAGGTGCTTTTGATGCAGGATGCGCTTCTTGTGGGTTTTGATAAATGCGTGGGAAAACTCGATCTTCATGATTCCAATACCGCAAAGAGCTGATCAAGATTCTCTGTTTTTGTTACATTTTTTCCGGCCTTTATAGCCCCGATAATCTTCGCATACCGCCTTTCGGCGCGGGGAGAAAGATGTTCATCCGGATACCCCACATTAACGCTGATCTCGCGGCGGGCAAACTTCGTCAAAAAGAGACGGATCGCTTCCTGCACGCTGGAAAAACCCTGATCGCGGGCTACTGCTTCAGCCTGTGCTTTCAGCGTCTTCTTCATGGGAACTTGGACTATGATTCTATCCATAATAATACTATTGTAATGGTTTAATATTAGATGTCAAGTCAGTTTTTTACCCCTTACTCGCCCGGGTGAGGTCGTCGAGGCGGACCGAGGAGAATCCGGCGTAAGCACCGTTGCCTGTCGCGTGGACGACTTCCCACGCGGGCTTTTGGCGGCTCATGGCATACACCGGATGACGGGCGACATCCCCGACCGCTCCTACGAGTTTGTCAAATGTCTGTGTGACGACGAGCCGCAGCCGGGCAGGCAGTCCACCCAAAAGCTCCTCCTGCTCTTTCGGTGAGAATTCCTCCACTGCCTGAAGTCCCCACAAGGACAAACGCTCAAATTTGGGCGCAAGCATGTCCCGGATCGCGGCCATGTTACCCAAGAATATGGATCGTTGATCAAGAGCTCCTGTCCCGCTCCTGCGGTGTTCGGGGAAGCGCTGTCCCACGAGCATCAGGATCGGCACAACCCCATCGACCCGGTTAAAAAACGCCTGATAGGCCGTGAGGAGATCTTTTTCCGGACCCAGAAAAGCGATGCCGTTAATGTTGTTATCCCGAACCGCGCGGTTGACAAGCCCAGCAATGGCGGCCATGCGCTCTGTGCGTCCGTCAGCACTCGTGATATCGCCAAAATCCCGGTCCCGACGGATCGTCCAGGTCATGGACACGTGCGGCAGTCCGTCAACGGGCGGAAGGAGTGCAAACCCGCGGGCAAACATATCGAGAGCCTCTTCAATGCGCTGATACGGACCACCACTGTCTTTAGTATACGCGCCGAGGGCGACAGCCATCGACACCGTGCCGATCTGCTCGCCTGCCATCTTTTCCCGGAACTGACCGAGGAGGGCGGCTATTGCCTCCGGATGACGGGCAACCGGAATCTGACACAAAATCTCACGGATCTCTTTTGTGACCAGACGCTCAAAGACGTTTTCCACAGGATTCATGCCTAACACCCGCGCGTCAATCGTCAGGGGACTCGCGCTTAACCGGAATCCTTCGGGCAACAGCCCAAGCCGCGCGAGTGTATCCATCCAGGCCCGGAGATCATGCCCGGTAAATCCACCCTCAAACACGGTAAAAGGATCGTCTTTTTTCGCCCTTGTCGCCACCTTCAGTAGCTCGATCCGCTCACGGTTCACGCGGTAATTGCGGCGCATGATATTCGTCTCCCCCACGTCATACCAGGGATCGGTGAGACGCAAAAATGGCTCCATCTGTTCCTGGAATTTGATGATAAATTCGCTGCTGACAAACTCGTAGAGGGTCTGGGTGGGCACTTCGTACGGGCTCTCCGGTCGCACGGGTTTACCAAATTTGACCTCCATGATGGTCGCGTAATACCGGTGGGCTTCCGTTTCATCCCGCGCCGGACGAAGTATCGGTTTGTTATCACTATCAATCCGTATCGCACCAGATTCATCCCGATCCCATACCTGCACCACACCGCCGATGACAAACGGCGCCTGGTGCTCCCAGTAGAGGCCGGAAACGAGTCCCGGGATGTTGTCTTCATGGGAAAATGCGGACAGAAAGTCTGCCGCTTCCAGGAGTTTGGCCCACGGAGCCGCCCCTTCGGGTATTTCACCGGCAAGTTTCACCTTCCACGGCATGTTAAAGTCCGTGCCCCGGATGCAGGAGGTGATGAATGTGAGCTCTGCTTCGTCCACTCCGCCCTGGAGATGTAACGTCTGTATGAGATCACGGGCAATAGCAATCCCCCGGTTGACATGATCATAATAGAGAGCGGCCTGAGAAGGATAGAGTTCGTCGCCGTGCGCGCGCTTGAGATACCCGATTTCATGGAGAAGTGAGGCAATCATCACGCCGCGGATATTGCGTTGTATCGTGGTTCTGTCCCCACCGGAAGCGAGCTGCTGCCTCACAAATCCGGGAAGCATGCGGCAGAGTCCTTCCCAAACGTGGACTGTGTGGGCAGCATCGTGGTACCGGAGAGTATTGGGGAGAAATTGTTCATTGATGCCGGGGATTTTTTTTCCTTCGTTCCACTGCAGGACGGCGCGCATGGTCGTCTCAATATCCTCTCCGAGATGCCCCAGATCCTCCTCCGGAAGCCCCAATCGGATAAGCTGGTCGGTGAGCTTGGGCCAGATCGCCCCGTACTCCGGAGGCAGACCGTTGGGGCGAAACCGATCCGGTGAGCCGAACTGCTCCGTGTGTCCGGATCCATGCAACAGTGTTTCCTGGGCTGCCATAGGGGGCTATAATACCATAAAGGTACGGGAAGTAATAAAGGTACCCCACTTCGCCAAGGCTACGTTAGGGGCAAGCGAAAGGTACGGGATATTCATCGTTTTGTATTGATCGAATGGCTTGGATCATAGTAGAATAGTAAGCACTATGTCCCACGGCGGCGGAGGAGGAAAAGAAGGCGGGGTGTTTCATGTAGAAGATCACACAAAGAGTGTTTGGGGATTTCTCGCCAACCTCATCACGGCATTCGTCAACGTCATCCTGGGGACGGATACATCCCATCACTAAGCCCCGATAGGTGATCTATGCGCTCCCTCGGCTTCATAAACGCCAAATCGTGGATGATCACGCGGATAACACCGCGGAGAGTTTGGTGATGCTCTTGGGCTCATAGATCGAGCAGGTGAGGACCGTCTTGCCGAGTGTTTTAAAAAGGAGACGGGCCTTTTTGATGATAAGCGGCGACACGAGGTCGGATTTGGTGAGGAGAATGATTTCCGGCTTGGTCAGGATGTCCTCGCTAAACCCAGCACCACTTTGAGAAAAGTGGTGCTGGGTAAATATCTCAAACTCCCTTCGTACTGTATCATAAGCTTTCATGGGATCGGGGTCCGTGAGGTCGATGCAGTGGACGAGCATGGCTGTTTTCTCGATGTGCCGCAGGAATTCCGTTCCTAATCCTTTCCCTTGCGACGCGCCTGCGATCAGCCCCGGAATATCGGCAATCGGCACATCCCCCATCATGCCGATCGTGGGCTCAAGCGTCGTAAACGGATAGTTGCCTACCTTGGGAGTCGCTTGGGTAAGCGCCCCGAGCAAACTGCTTTTGCCGGCGTTGGGAAGGCCCACGAGACCAATTTTGGCAATAAGCCGGAGCTCAAGAAACAGTGTGCGCTCCATGCCTTCCCCGCCTTTTTCTCCGAAGCGGGGGGTTTGATTCGTAGCAGATTTAAACTCGACGTTTCCCCGCCCGCCTTTGCCGCCTTGGGCCAATAAAACAGGGGTCAAAGGGTCAATGAAAGAAGTGGTATCAATGATTTCCCCGGTCGCACGATCCGTGAGGCGCGTCCCCGGAGGCACGGATATCGTCAGGTGCGCTGCGTTCCGGCCGAACATTTTTTTGCCTGCCCCGTCTCCCCCGGGCTGGGCTACAATTTTCTTCTTATACCGGAACTCCCGCAGATCGTGGATATCATGAGAGACGCGAAGGTAGATATTGCCGCCGTTGCCGCCGTTGCCCCCGTCCGGGCCGCCGAAGGCCGTCTGGCCGTTCCTGAGGAGATGTCCCGACCCGTCCCCGCCTTTTCCTGCGATGACCGTAAGCGAAATGTTATCAACGAGCATGGGTGTATTGTAGCACCTAATGCCCAATACATTTTAGACGAGTATAATGTCGCGTCAGAATAGTTTGAATGACATTAATTCATCCCAAGCCTATTCATTCATGCGATCTGCCTGATACCCGTCGCCGGGAGCTGGATCTGCCGTCATGCATGGGATGATACGGGATACGGGGAGAAGGGGCAACCCGGGGACTTAAATTTTTACATTTGTGCATATGCACGGATTTACAAATTTTATAATGAGGTAGGGTGGGAAAACGGAAAGGAAGGCAAACTAGTACTCCTCCACTGCTCCAAACATCCCCCAGGCATGGCAGTGCGGGCAGGGACCGATCTGGTAATGATCAATATCCTCCCACTCTACGTATTCATGACATTTACAACATTGCCAGATGAATGATCCCTTCTCCGGCAGCTTATCCGTATTATCAATCATGCCGCAAAACGGGATAATCTGATTGGGTGGACGTGGTGGAAATGGAATTGCCGGCTCGCCGCACTCGTCACGGTCATTAATTGCGGGTAGCGGCCCGCCACAAGACCAACAGATATATTTTATTGTTTCATCCATGCTCCGGCATGATACTAGGCTTGGTTTGCGGGAGCAAGATTTCGGTTATGCTATACTCCGGGGCATGAAAGATGAATGGTATACCTCCACCACTTGGGTGAAACGAAGACAAATAGAAGATACACGGATCGGTCGCACCATTGAGGCTTTCTTTCCGACGGTCATCCTTTGGCAGGACGAAATGCATCTTCTTATTACTGTGCCAAGCAATGATGATGTATTAGAGATATATGAACGAATCGGCACTCGATTCTCAGAAAAAGAACCGCCGAAATTAACATTTATGAAAGATGTCCAACCTGGAACAGAATATCGCTATGAATTACCCAAGGGAGATAAACCGTATGGTCTGGTTTTTCAACGACTGCATAATATAAATGAGACTATCATATTCGTTCATAAACTGAATGAATAGTCGTCTTGATAAAAAAGATGATTAGCACATGAGCATTCTAACCGCCTAAATGTTCCTATCGACGAATTGATCTCGGGAACGATAAACTTCGATACATGGAACATTATGCCTATCTGTTGCTAAAATGGTCACGGTGGCGTTCATAGAAGGTAAAACGTGAATTATAGGGAAGACGTGAACTAATGACAAGGACTTTAATCAAATCCCCATAGTGGAATAAGGCAAGAACGTCAGACAAGAATCGCCATGATTCATCAAAGGCCAGGTGCTTCCGCAGTATTTGCAAGAAGCATTTCGTTGAGTCTTCGTGCTCCCAATCGGTGACGCTCAGCATCAGCCAGGCATTTCTCTGCTAGCTTCAATGGCCCATGGTTGTCGCGGATGATCCTAGCTTCATATTCATATAAGTCCGCACGTAGATCTGCAGAAGCTATTTTTTCAGCATATTCGATAAGATCAATCTCTTTTGGCATAGTATTCATGCAAGATCCTACTCTCTCTCTCTCTGGGAAAAATGCAAGAGGTCTGCAACAGGGCGAGTGAATAAGTTAAAATTTGTTTATTTATGCATATGCACGGATGGACAAATTTTATCGAAGATTATTGTCAAGAGGTTTAACAATGGGAGATGAAGAAGATCGGGCTTCCTGAGCATCCACGACTGCGTTATAGACTGCATTATAGGCAACGATAGAGGTATCATAATTTGGACCACCGAGGAACGATCTTACGTACGTGTCTGTCGCATCTATGCGTGCATACGTATCTTCTACGGAGACAGAGTCGTCTATTGTGGCAAGTCTTTCCGCCTGAACCAAATTCTGATACTCAGGATCACTAGCCAACCGAAGAGCATCAGCGAGATTTATATTCCAGTCTGATTTTTTTGGGACGTTTGTACGTAAACGAGCGGCAATGCCATCAATAGCTTCAGCAGTGATAAGTACTTCCGCATTCATTGAAAAAGATCCTACTCTCACTCTAGGAAAAATGCAAGGGGAACAAAGACGCGGGTAATACTATGCACTCATGGCATATTTGTGCAAGATCGAGGCGGCGAGGGTCTGGTAGGGCATCCCTTCGGCAATGGCTTTGGTCTTGAGTGCATGGACCGTCCCGGCGGCGAGACGGATATTGATGTTTTTTGTTTTCTCGAGCGTATATTTAGCATAGGAACGGTACCGGGCAATTTCTTTTTTTAGAAGCGGTACCGGCTCCCACTCTCCGGCTTCTATCCCACGCTCAATCTCCCGCTCTTCGGCGTCTAATTTGAGATTTTTGAATGGATTATTTCTTTTCATAGTACTCCTTTCTCTATATATTTTTTCGTGTGTTTGCGACTCGGATAGATCGTCTTCAGAAACATGTTGTCGTCTCCTTCGACAAACGGTATGCAATAGGCGTAATCATCGATATTGACCACGAAGACTCGTTGGTGGATATAGCGCTCTTTGTTTTTATTTTTTAACACAACGATGATATTTCCCTCCACAATAGCATCCATGACGTCTTCAAACGAGATCCCCCGCTCGATCTTAAGCCGTTCATTCTTCTCAGGATCCCATGCCACAAACTTCATGTCTCCTATAATGTATGACAAATCATATGATTTGTCAATATGTCAAGCTGCCCTTTCCACCATGGCGTACAAGGTGATAATCGGCGGTGCACGTGCTCCTCAAATTATCAACGTTTAGCTATTTTTTTGTTTATTTTTATGTATTTTGATATAGTCAGGAAATGGAAAATTATGAAGTCCGTGAATACATGTCAGAGCACGAAGAGGAAGTGCGCTGGAGCCGCGATCCGGCGTTTAAAACGTGGGCGCTGAGCCGGCTCCTTCGTCCGACGGCCGTGGATATCGGAGGCGAGGAAGATCCCTCTTTGACCAGATTTGCCGGATATGGGTCACGGATCATCGCCCGTCCTGGATTTAAAGGGGTAGCCGTATATCCGGGCTTTCAACGGCTGTGTGTTGCCGGACAGCACGACGGTGTTGATTTGCCCGAAGGAACGGCTGATTCCGTGGAGCTCAATATGATTATCACGCACATCACATCCCTGAACTACTCACCTACGCGGGTCGTCCTGGATACGATAGATACCGCAAAAAAAATCGCCCGTCCTCGAGCCACGCTTGAGATTATTGATCTCCTGGATACCCTCACCACGGTCGCTCGGTATCTCCGAGCGAAAAATATCGATCTTGGATTCAGGCCACTCAATTTAGAAGACACGGATG
>CAZLDC010000001.1:42633-43880 GCA_964558385.1 uncultured Gammaproteobacteria bacterium | reverse complement strand
CTACCTAAACTCCAGCACGTAATACAGCACTTAAGGAGACTTAGATCTAATAGATTCAAAATATTATTTTCAATGTACGCTTAAGAATCTGATAAAATTGTTGCCTTCCAAATCCACTTTTAAGAAATTTTTCTCGGGCTTTTGCATCACCACGATCAATAAAATACTCGTAATGTATCAGTCTCAGGGGAATACGAAATTTTGTAGCAGCTACTCGAGCCTTGGCATGCTCTGTTAAACGTTGTTTGAGATCAGAAGTATAACCAATATAAAACCCCTTATCTTTGAGGCTAAGCAAAATATATACGTAATAACGCTCTAACGAATTTGAAACGTCAGACGTTTCCATGAAATTATCTTAATGCGGCCGCGTCAAACGCGGCTCGCTTACAAACTCGGCTTCTAGCGAAGCCGCGTTTGACGCGGTGGAGATGCCGAGTAATGAGCTCGGGTCCGAAGAAGTACACCAATAACGTCTACAAGCGTAGTCCGTTTGATGACTTCACGCAGAAAAGAACGGACAAATGCCTGCGTAAAGGGTTGACCTTGTTGCTCCGGAATCAATCGGTCAAAAAGATTCCTGACGATCCGGCTGTATTTACACCTTTAGCTTCCCACCGGATGAAGACTGCTAAAGATGGACTTAGGCGTTATAAGCATTTACTTGCGCAAACGCTAATCCTGCCTGTTGTCGCTTGAGAGCAAGTCGCTCAAGAAGAGCGAGATACTGATCCTCAAGCTCACTAAGAGAATTCTTAGCAATTGGATTTTTAACAAAGTTTTACGGCTCTTTTGTCATCGCCGGCTTGCAGTTGTTAATGTACCGTCTCCGTCGAATCAATCATCCCCGTTAGAAACAGTTGACGATTTCGCGTTCGAAAATTTCGGACGCGAAGAGTTTACTGTTTCTTACATCCGCCTAAGGACGCTCTTTGCGCCGCGCTACGAATAGTAGGTAAGGCGCAAAGTAAGTCCAGGAGGACATTACTTAATCTTCCCCCGGAATTCGATTTCCAAATCCCTCTTTTGATCGGCCATCCGTTTGCTCTCTCGCTTTTCATATTGCTTTTTGCCGCGCGCGAGCCCAACTTCAAGCTTCACTAGGGGGCCTTTAGTGTACCAAAAAAGGGGTACGAGGGTCAAATTGGCGCCGTCCAGCTTCCCCTTCAAGCTCACAATTTCTTTCTTGTGTAAAAGCAGTTTGCGGGTGCGGGCGGGGTCATATCCTTCGGGTCTCGCATACATAT
>CAZLDC010000001.1:19343-42623 GCA_964558385.1 uncultured Gammaproteobacteria bacterium | reverse complement strand
AGGGAAAAATCTGCGCGCCGACCAGAAACAATTCTCCCCCGATGACTTTGACGTACGACCCGTCCAGTTTCGCGTTTCCGTTACGGAGCGACTTGACCTCCGAACCCACAAGGTGAATTCCGGCCTCAAAACGGTCCAGGATGTCGTAGTCAAAATAGGCCTTATGGTTGACGATCTTCATAATCTACAAATCTGCAAATAAACAAATCTACAAATAAATTTATTAATGATTCAATGATTCAATCATTCAATGGATTTATGAATTACTTCACTCATTTATATATTTGTAGATTTGTCATTTGTAGATTCACTTGAGTTCCAGTGAGTATAGCTTGCCCTCGGCCAAAAGCAACAAGAGCTTGTGTTTCTCTGAGGCAAACAGGTCCGTAGGCCGCAAGGTTCCGGTCCAGACATATTGGGCAATATACACGCCGTCCTTGTCCAGAACCACCACCCGCGAGGCATCCACGTCCAGCACATACAAGTGTTTATCCTCCTCTGAGGTGGAGACAATCAGTGTTTTCCCGAGCGCCGGATCGACCCCGCGCGGGACAAATGTTTCCTCGCGCCCCTGGACGAAATGAAGAATCTTCCCGTCTTTCGTTCCTACCCAAACCCCTCCGTCTATCGCCATGCCGGTCGCCCGAGACAAATCCGGCAGCGTATCGGGGTTGAGATACTCACGCATCTCGGAAAATCCGAAGTCTGTGGCGATATATTTCCAGATACGGCTCTTTCCAGTATCCAAAAGGTACAGGTTGCCGCCATAAGAAACCATGGCGCCAACACTGCCCCACTGCGTATCCCTTTTCACAATGTTCTGCGTGGTTTTGGATTCCTGCAGCGCCACCCGGTGAATACCTGATTCAACCAGCACGTAGACCTCTTGCCCATGCATGGCGGTGTGCCGCATGCCCTCATACCCCTGCCCGCCGGCAACAATCCTGCCGTTTTTCGTGGGGATAGTGAGGGTCGCAACGGTCGGCCCCCGGGCATCCAACAGAACGAGCGAATCGCTGTTTTGACCGATGGCGGATAGCGCTGCCTGAGCCTTCAGAAGCGACAGATCATAATACAGTGATGGTTCTTTTCGATATAGTTGCATCGCAATAGTAAGCTGGTCAGTCACTTGCCCATACAGCTTAGTCACAGCTTTGCCTGCGGGGCTTGAGGGCGAGAGTCCTTCCCGAATGGGGGCAAGCAGATCCCGGGCGCTACTGAGGCGCTCCCTGCCTTTAACCGGATTGAGCGGGATGAGCGCAACCCCTTCATCAAAGGCATGCTGCGCCTGGGTGAGCACTTCCGCAACATGTCCTTCCACTTTTTGCGCTATTTGCTTTCGGATACCCAGCGCGACACTCAGGACAAACAGTACGATAAGGATCAAAGTGACCGGCACCATAGGCCGACGCCACGCATCTGGCACACGAGAGAGATAGCCGCGCCAAAATGCAGGGCGCAGGATCCTTCGTTCCCCCGGAATCGTTCGTCGGGAAAACAGTGATCCTTGGTGTCCTTTGGGGAGGTCATCGTTTTCCACAGGAGTCAATCCCTGTATCTGAAACACCAACGCGGCGCAGCCGCTCGTCGGTACATCTTGTCCGTGGGTATGGATGGCAAGCGTCATTTTTTCCGCGACAACTGGGGCGGTGAGATGGTCAAATGATGCATCAATTTCCTTCCGTGTGAGGGTGCGGCATACGGATTTAGTCATGAGAATCAGCGTATCGCCCTCCCGGACCTCTCCGGATATGGCCCCTGGCTTATCCATAAGCACCGCGATCCGATCGTCGCGGCGAAGAAGAACGCTTCCTTCACCCAATACCACGATATAGACGGTCGTCCCTACCGGCACGAGAAGAATGAGACTCACGACGGTTTCCTCCATAGAGGACACCGCGATGTTCTGCGCAGCCTTGAGACTGCGGGGCGCCTCACCGGTGCGCTCACTCAAGGCTGATAACACCTTGACTCCCCAATCACGCGCGGATCCGTCCGGATCATCTACCTCCACGACACCATAGGCCACAGGAGAGGACAACACCTGCCCCCAGTGCCGGGGGTCCGATACACCAACGACCGAGCCAAGCAAGGGTTTGATGCGCATACTCCCATAATCGTACCACGAAAAGAGGAATTTAAAGAATAACGACGGCGAGGATCAGAAGCCCGATGGAAGCGGCAAAATGGAGTATGGTGAGAAGCCGCAAAATCGGTTCAAATCCCTCTTCCAGTACTGCTGCCATCAGTTGTTCCTGACGAATCATGATGAGGGCAAAAATAGCATACAACCCGAAGCCCACGAGGACACAAACTTTCACGGCCAAATGAACTGCAACACTCACGTCTATCGGGCTCATACGCCGCCCTCCTTGAGATGTTCAACGAGCTCGCTAATCGTCGACACCACATGGTCCGGCCGCGGGACAGAGTCAAACTCAAAATTGGGAAGCTCCCCGGCTGTCTGAATCGCCACATCACCGAAGTTAAAAAACGCCGCGAATATACCTCCGGTTTTATAACTCAGATCCTGCACTTTTTCGAGTCTGGCTTCGGAAAACTCTTTATACAGGAGATGCAAAAAATCGATGTCCACGACCCGTTCATTGGTGACGATGTAGATATTAAAAAACCAACGGAGAAAACTCGTCAAAATAAATCCGGCTGAAGCAAGATACCAAAAAAGCGTCCCAACGAGGATATATCCCGGAGGGATAAGAAACGGAAGCTTGAGGTTACCTAGTACCATCGGAAATAGAAAAAGTGGCGCGACGATGAGGATTGCGGCGAGCAACACCCACGGGATATTGACAATGATGTGCTGGCGAAGAAACAATATCACTTCTTCATCGTCCTGTTGTGTCTCAAACCGGACACCGGAGGGATTCACTGCAAAACACGTGAGCGGCGTCATAACGGAATGGACGGACGTCTTGGTGGCTGTTGGTGCGAGAGCCTCCTTTTTCATAGGTTTTTTTGACGTCTTGGTGGGAGCTTGAAATAGTGTAGGCATACTTGGGCTACAATACTACAAAACTATCAAATAAACAATTCTCACTGAATCTCGCTGGGGATCCTCACGTCGTCCCGCACCATCCAATGATGCGGGACTCCTCAGGATGACTCGTCCGCCAACCGACGGACTCGTCACTTTCGCTCTACATTAAAAAGCGGTCCGACGATTTGGATGTTTGCCGGAGCGCGAAGGTTGAAAAAATCTTTGAATTCCGTCCCCTCAAACGTCGCTGTGCCCGCGTTTCCGCTGACTGTTACCTGGTTCACGCGACCGCCCCCCCAATCGATGCCGCTTGCGCGGATATCCGAGACCGACGTGTACGGGGTCACTCCGCGGGAGGAGAGCTCTGAGCGGACTTTATCGCGGCTCCAGGAATCCGTACCGGCGGGATTTGGTTTGTCCGGCTGATACAGATGCTCTTTCGTGCCCCCATCGCGGCGCGCAAGAAGGATGACGTTGACGATGTCCGCTACTTCCTCCTCTTTGAGCCATGCGCTTTTGCCATACTCGCTTCGAAATCCCTGCGCTGCGTAGAAGCACGGCGAATCGCGGTCATACCCGCGAGCTAGCAGATCGCCGATACTTCCCACGTCCCCGGTCGTATCCCGCAGGCGCTTCGTCCATGGCCGGTCACTCCAACCCACGTCACCGGAACGAAATGTATACCCTCCGGCGGTCGATGCGTACCAGGAAGTAATGACCGATCCATCGCGCACCATCACCTCGCCTTCGGTTTCCCGTACCGCTTTCTCCCAATCACCGCCTTTGTTGCCGCCTTTATACACCTGACACGCCTGAGTCGTACATATTTCTTTTGATCCGTTTCCCGTGTAGGCGAGCGCATAGGACCGGGCAGAAACGACCTGAGCTTTGAGCGCGGCCATCGGCCAATCACCCGGCATTTCATAAATGCCCAGCATATACTGATCCAATTCCATCTCGCCGAACCCCTGCACTTTTATTTTCATGTGCGAATCCTTTTTTTCAAAATTGATTCCGTCAAAATACGCCCGCAGAATATCCTGATACGACTGGCCTGCCTTTGCCCTGCCATACGCCCCGTACTGGCTCATACCCACGCGATGCGGTATGCCAAAGGTAAAAAATGCCCACGCCGGACGGAAACCGGGGTCGAGTTTGCGATCATCCGTGCAGTAGAGTGGTCCTGCGCCCAGGCTCGTCGGGAGACCTAGGCCTGAGAGCTTCTGGGCAAGAAATGACTGTTGTTTGGCCGTAAGACTGCCGATAATACTCGTGAGCTTGCCTTGATATGCGCTTGCCTCACCCACGAGCTTTCGCACGGATGCCGCCCGCTTGTCTGTTTCTTCTTTGAGATAAGCTAGCGACGCGGCTTCTCCTTCAAGCGTTCTCTTCTTCTCTTCCAGGCTTTTGACGGACATGGCTGTCTGAGTGATGGATTTTTTATCCCGGTCCAACACGACCATCTGGTAAGTGAGAGAACGCAAAACGGCGCCGATATTATTGCTGCCAAAAAACGTCACCAATGGATTATGGGTTTGCACGCGGATATACAGCTGTCTTGCGCGGCGGGTCGCAAGTTCCAGGAGTCCCCCAATTTCTTTTTCACCAGCGGTTATCGCGGCTCCCTTTTTGGCTAAATCTGCCTCAAGAATCTTGATTCTTGCCTGAAAAATCGCGATGTCTGACTCCATCTTTCGCAGCGCATCCACGTGGGGCTTTTTGGCCGACTCCATCTGGTTCCAGGCTTCCTGGCATTTGGCGATTTTGTCCCGGCACTCGTTGGGGTTACTGCAGGAAGGATCACACGATTGCGCAAGTACCACCGAATTATCCAATAATCCAATTATCCAATAAACCAATAAACCAATACATAAAAGTTGGATGATATGTGTGGCTCTTTTCATTCTATTATTCAATTATTCATTATTCTCTTATTCCATTATTTCCTTATTCCATAATTCTACCATGAGCTTGCCCGCCGCTAATGCGCTCTTTGAGCCGTCTACGAACAGTAGTGAAAAGGCTCAAAGTGAGCATAGGCGGGCTTTCCTTTTCCCCCTGCCTTTGATACACTTGTTCCTATATGCGGAGGCTATTTTGGATCATTCTGACAGTCTTTGTGTTTTTCACCACACAACAGGTATACGCGGTGGATCCGTTCTCAAAGTGCGGTAACAAAACACAAATCGATACGGCCATCGGCTGTATCAGTGCCGATGGCACAGGTGGGATAATCGGACAAATTTTCAAATTTGGTACGGGAATTGCCGGCGGGATCGCTTTTCTGCTCATCCTTTTCGGCGGATTTCAGATCCTGACGAGCACCGGAAACCCGGAAAAGCTCAACGAAGGCAAGGAGCTCATCGCATCGGCAATCACCGGGCTTTTGATGATCCTGTTTTCTGTGTTTCTCCTCAAGTTTATCGGTGTGGATCTTTTGTGCATACCCGGTTTCGGTTCGTGCTAAAAAAACTATGGAATCCGTATTTGCTCAAAGTCTCAAAATGCCCGGCGCCGGAGAGATAAAGGGTCCATTAGCTGCCGATCTCACCAACATTGGCTCTATTATCAACAAAGCCATCCCGTTTATCTTTTCATTTGCCGGTCTTGCGCTTCTTCTCATGCTCATCATGGCAGGATTTGATCTGCTCACGAGCGCCGGAGACGCCAAAAAACTCGAAATGGGTAAACAGCGCCTCACGCAGGCAATCATCGGAATACTCCTCATCATCGTCGCGTACTGGATCGTGCAGATCGTCGGCATCATCTTTGGAGTTGCGGAAATACAGTCGGTGTTTAAATAATCATTTTCCAAATCTCCGTTTTCGGCTCTGAAACTCCTCTATCGCCTCATCAAGCTTGCTGGGTGTAAACTCCGGCATGTACCACGTCGGGAAGTACAGCTCACTATACTCGCTCTGCCACAGAAAAAAACCACTTAACCGCTGCTCTCCCCCGGTCCGGATGATGAGTTCCGGATCCGGAATGCCGGCAGTGTCGAGATGTTGGGAAAACGCGTCAGGTGTCAACGTGTCAAGTGTCACGCTCTGATCATTGTCTAATCCTGATACTTGATGCTTGATGCTTGATACCCTCTTGATTGCTCGCAAGAGTTCGTCTCTTCCTCCATAATTAAGCGCAAATACCGCAGTAATCGTCGAATTGTTTTTTGTTTGTTCAATAACGTCATGCAATGATTTTTGGATATCTGTGGGAAATTTAACGAGATCCCCGATCACGCGTACGCGTACGCCTTTCTCGTGAAGCCGGGCCCAGCGTTTCTTGATGACGTGGCGGAAAATCGCCATAATTCCCCGCACCTCCGCAGCCTCCCGTCCCCAGTTTTCCGTCGAAAACGCCCAGAACGTCATATACGTGACCCCCAGGGTTGCGGCGTATTCGATGAGCGGCTCGAGCACCCTGTCCGCCACCTGCCGGTGTCCTTCTAAAATAGGTAGTCCGCGCTCACGTGCCCACCGGCGATTGCCGTCCATGATTACTGCTATATGTTGTGGAACCAGATTTGCTTTTATCATAATCAATCTCCTTATTTTCCTGCTCTTACCGTTCAGAACATTTTCTACACTTCTACATAGAAGTGTAGAATTATTTCGCGATAGATAGATCTAAAATAGATGATCTTCCGTCAGGTGTGCACCCCGCGCCGGCCTATTGGAAACAATTCCAAGTATGCCCGGGATTCCCTTCAGTGTCCCGATTATTTTTTCTTCATCCTTTGCCTGACAGATTACATGTACTGTTGGACCCGCATCGATCGTCACGTACGCCTGTGCCTCTCCCGAGGAACGCAGACGGAATACCGTTTTAATAATCGCGATGGTTTGCGGTTCCCAGTAAACAAGTGGAGGGGTGCTTGTCATCGCAACGCCATGCATATTAAAAGCGTCTTCCTCAAGAATGCGCCCAAATGCAGAAAAGTCTCTGCGTCGCATCGCTTCTTTGATGGAAAGAATTTTTGCGTCAACTGACGACAAGCGGGCTTTATACAGGCTGCTCGTGTCGGCTATCGCATGGCCTTCTGTGGACCCCACCGCTTTCATTTCCTCTGTCACGATCGCAACAACATCCCGGATGTCCCACCAGTCAGCAGGAAAAATTTGTGTCCCGAACGAGCTTATATCATCATGGCCTTTTTCCCACTCTACAAATCCGTCCGGTATGGACCGGCACGCAGTACCGGAAAACTTCCGTGCGAGACGGGATAGTTCATTTGTGTCACTCGTGCTTTTCCCGAGAGCCGTAAGTGCCGCGACCGTTAGCGCGGCAAACCCTGACGCGGATGAAGCGATCCCCGTGGCTTTAGGAAAATTGTTTTTTGTGAGGATACGCGCAGAGAGTCGGGATCCGGCAAACACACGAATTTGCTCAAGCGCGCCCAAAATCTTATCAATTTCATTCTTCTTTACAACACCCTCATCCAAAAAAGTTACGCTGTCTTTTGTATACGACTGATCAAATTCCACGGTTGTCCGTGTATACAAATCAGATAAATTCATGGAGATAGAATTATTCTGCGGCACGCGGGTAACTGGGTCTGCCTTCCCCCAATATTTAATAAAAGCAATGTTGGATGGTGCAATGGCGGTTGCTTTCATGATAAAAAGCCGACGAGCTTCAATGAGCGCTCGGCGAGCGATGTAAGCACAATCTCTTTTGAGAGCAACTTCCTGGGCAATTCATTTTTGCTGATAAATGCAACATGGTCTACTTCCTCTTTGTTTGGCCGAAACGGACCATTACTTTTTGCGGTAAACAAAACTTCCATTTCAGTTTCGTGTGGAAACTCATGAATAAATTTTTGTACTTGAGTGACGTCTATGTCTATACCAAGTTCTTCCCGCGCTTCCCGGATAATTGCGTGAACATAATCTTCCCCTTTGGCAACGTGTCCACCGACAGATGTGGACCAGAGTCCCGGACTCGTGTCTTTGGACATGCTGCGCCGCTGCAACAACACCCGCCCCTGATCATCAAAGATTAACAGATTCACGGCGCGATGAATAAGCGAAGTGTCATGATGGCAGTCATAACGACTGCGGTATCCCAAAATCTTATCATTTTTATCTACCACGATGAATTCTTCGTTCTGATTATCGGTAGTCTCAGTGCGGACGCCTGGCGCATTGGGGCGGACGCCAATCACTACTCCTCCCGCATCTGCAATAGCCTGTCGTATAGCTTCATTCTTATCGTTCGATCCAAGAGCGATCATGCAGTCGCCGCCGCCTGCACCGGAAAGTTTCGCGCCCCATGCCCCTGCCTTCTTGGCGGCGCTAATCATCGCTTCCAACTTTTCGCTGCTGACTCCGAGATCCCGCAGGTACTCCTGATTAAAGTCCATGAGCTTGCCCACCCGCTTCCAGTCGCCTTCCAGTATGCGCGACTTCGCCTCATCAACCAGCTTGGTAATTGCCTGAAATATCCGCTCCACTTTCTCCGGATTTTTTTCTTTCTTTTGGGCGACTTGATTTACAAGGGTCACGGTGTCCGCTTTCACGCCGGTGTACCCAACGATCAACGGCATTTCTGATACCGTTTGATTACTTGATTCCCGGTATCGAGCGTGGATTTGTTCGATCACTTTACCTCCACGAACAAAATACAATGTCCCGCCGTATACCGCCGCTGCCACGTCAAATCCGGATCCCACACCTTGCACCGCGAGAACAGTCTTGTATGAACAATCAAAAAGTCCACGCGGATCTACATCTTTTTGAAAAAGAAACGCAAGTGCCTTGATGGTCGCAACAGTCACGGCCGCCGATGACCCGAAGCCATATTTTCCGGAAAAGGCGCTTTGCGTTTTGATCCGAAACCCTGCTCCCGGAATATCCCACGCTTTCTGTGCCTGCCGGACCGCTTCGTCGACAAACCGCGTGTCGCCTGACTGGGGCGCGGCAATAACAATCCGGTCCCCGGAGTTATGATCAATTTCCACGGTGAGCCGCTCATCAATTGCCGTGACCAACGACGGGTATCCGTACACCACGGCATGCTCACCCATTAACACTAATTTGCCCGGAGCCGAGATTGATATCATAGCAATCTACAAATCTGCAAATACACAAATCTACCAATGAATTAATCGGTGATAAAACTATTCAATCATTACCTTTTCTAGCTTCATTTGTATATTTGTAGATTTATCATTTGTAGATTTATTTACTTTCCAAGCGTATCCCTTCCTCTCCCAACTGAATGGGTTGTATGGAAACCCCATATTCTCGCGCCATGCGCCTGACGGCATCAGGATCGTGATGATAACAAAGGAGAAATCCCACGCCCTCCTGTATTCCTCCGCCGCCGAGAATCTTTGCTGCCCCACCGGCTTTTTCAATCATTCTGATAAGCGCAGTGGCGTTTTTGCTGACGACCCCCATGCCCTCGAGCGTCCTTTCTCCTGCCTTCATCGCATCCATCAGTTCCATTTCATTCCCTTCTTTGACCGCCACCGCCACCCGCTTGGTCTGCGCCTCATTCTCGTTAAATAATCTATTCATTCTTGACGCCTGACGCCTGACGCCTGACGCTACCAAAGAAATCATCTCGCCTGTTGTTTCTTTGGGCCTACCGGTGTTGATGAGAAAAAAATGATTGAGGCTTTCGGGAATCTTGAATGGCAATTGCCAAATACTTTTAAGAAATTCGAGCTCGCGGCGGTACCAGATAAGCCCGCCCATCGTCACAATCGTATTGTCTCCGCCCGACGGGTTCCCATGCATTTTTTTCTCTACTTCGTAGGCGATTTGATTGATCGCCGCCGGGTTCCAAACTTTTTTGAGAAAATACGTCAGCGCCCCTACAACACCTACCGCCACAGCAGCGGATGATCCTAAATGAAATCCTGCAGGAATGTCAGAGGCGACGGTAATTTTTATGGGGGGAAGGCTGGCAAGCTTGTACTCCCGCTTGACCACTTCAACGGAATAACGGACGTAGTCAGACGGTTCAGTTGAAAAAATTTCTATGCCATTAGTCCCGGCTTCCACGGTCACCCGTAACCGGAGGTTGATGGCGGCCAAAAGCGCAGGCTTGCCATAGACGACAGCGTGCTCACCCATCAGATGTATTTTGCCGGGAACGGAAACAGTTACCATATAATCTACAAATCTACAAATAAACAAATCTACAAATAAATTGCTCAATGATTCAACGACAAAATCATTTACTCATTCCCGTCGTTCATTTGTATATTTGTAGATTTATCATTTGTAGATTTCATATCGGTTTTACCTTTATCCCATACGGGATGATGCCTTCGTTGTTTGGCTTTGTCGTGCGGCGCACAACCGCAATCACCCGCTGCCCCGCCGTGAGATGTTCTGGTTGCCAGTCGACGAGCTGTGCCATCATGTTTTCACCGTCGTCAAAGGCTACCACAACCACCGGATACGGCGCCTGATCCATAAATTCCGTGGGCGGCACGCGAATGACCGTCCACGAGATGATCGCGCCGGTTTTTCCGACCAGCGCTGCTATTTTTCCCTGATTCCGCCAAAGTTTGACTGGACTGATCATGAATACAAACTTTAAACTTTAAAATGTAAACTTTAAACTTTTTAGAGTTTGAATTTTAAAGTTTTAATTTTTCAGTATGTGTACTACCGCGGTCGCGCCGGTGCCGCCGACGTTATGGGCAAGCCCCACCCGTGCCCCGGGTACCTGACGATTGCCCGCCACCCCCCGTAACTGCTCGACAAGCTCGACCACTTGTTTAACGCCTGTTGCACCAATGGGGTGTCCGCACCCCTTGAGCCCTCCGGAGGGATTGACGACGACACGAGGAGCACTTCCCAGGGTAAATTCTCCCCGCTTCAGGCGGGCTGCCGTATCTCCTTTGATGGCAAATCCCATGTCCTCTAAAGCCATAATTTCTGCGATGGTAAAACAGTCATGAAGCTCAACCACATCGATATCTTTCACCCCAACACCTGCTTTCACATAGGCAATCGTAGCCGCCTTTTGTGTCGCCTGAAGCTCGGTTAAGCTGTTTCTTTCAGACAAGCCCAGGGTATCCGTCGCAACGACAGACGCTGCTATTTCTACCGCACTTTTGCGTGACCCGTGATGCTTGACGCGTGACACAATAATAGCTGCCGCTCCGTCGCTGATCGGGGAGCAATCCAACAACTTGAGGGGGTCAGCTACCCGGTGGCTCTTGAGTACCGCTTCGACTGTAATGGGGCGGTGAAATTGCGCGTTAGGATTAAGGCTTGCATGATAATGGTTTTTGACGGCAACCGTAGCCATATCTTCCTCGGTCGTACCGAACGCCTGCATGTGCGCACGGGCCATAAGCGCGTAAAGCCCCGGAAGCGTACACCCGGAAGCGCGCTCCTGAGCGCTTCCCGCACCCATGAGTGCAGTTGCCACGTCTTCCGGTTTATGATCCGTCATTTTTTCCACCCCTAATACCGCGACCGTTTCATATTGTCCGGATAAAACGCTGTTGACGGCATTATGAATAGCGAGACTCCCTGAAGCGCATGCACCCTCTATTTTAAATGCCGCCGCATGAGTTAGTCCGAGTTCCTCCGCAAAAAATGCGCCCAAATGTTCCTGTCCGCCAAGCATCCCGGACAACATATTGCCCACAAACAGCGCCTGTATATCGCCCGCATCAATACCGGCATCTTTGACCGCGCCAAACACCACCTCGCGGGCCAGCGCACGTGGGGACACAGCCCACAGCTCGCCAAGTTTCGTCGTAGAAGCACCGATTATAGAAATGTTCATAAGATTCCAAGCATCAAGCTCCAAGCATCAAACAAACGAAAGCAAGCTCTAATATTCAAACAATTCTTTTGCTTGTTTTTGTTTGATGCTTATAATTTGTTTGGTGCTTGGATATTGTAATTTGATGCTTATCATATTTTGTGTGTTTGTTTGAGATACTGTACGTAATCGATATATGATTTATGTTTTATCTGATCATGCACGGTGTCCTTACTTTTGACTTTTGACTTTTGACTTTTGACTAGTTCTTCCGTCGTCTCCCATACAAATCCATCACTTCCTGCTCCTGATCCGTAGGAAACCATAAATATCCTCTGTCCCGGCCTAGCCTCGTCCAATACCGCCGCAAGCCCCAGGAGCGTTGAGGCAGAATACGGATCGCCGATGGCATCAACAACGAGTGACGGAGCAAGTTGCGCCTCAGTAAACCCCAGTCGCTTAGCCGCATCACGCGGAAACCTGCCATTGGGCATATGAAACACACAGTAGTCCATGTCTGAAGGTTTACACTGAGCCTTTTCAAAAAGGCGATGTGCTGCGCCCATGACGTGAGTAAAGTACGCAGGCTCTCCGGTGAACCGTCCAGCGTGGGACGGATACTGCACGCCGTCACGGCGCCAAAAATCCGGCGTGTCGGATGAGTAGGAAGTATAGGAAAGAAGTTTTGCAATAATCGGAGATTTCCGGAATCGTGTTGCGCCTGCGGCAGATTCCGGGAATCTTTCACTGCCGATAAGAAACGCCGCTCCTGCCGCAGCAGAGGCATACTCCAGTACATCATGAGGTTTGCTTTGGGCCGTATCTGCTCCTATAGCAAGACCCATCTTCGCAGTCCCACTCCCGACGAGTCCCGCTATCGCCTGTACTGCGGCAGTACCGGCTTTACAGGCAAATTCAAAATCCGCTGCCAGATAATTTTTTCCTACCCCGAGAAGCTCTCCGACAATCGTTGAGGTTGGATTGACGGCATACGGATGACTTTCGGAACCCACAAATAAAACTTCTATCTCCTGGGGTTTCGTCTGAGCTGTCGACAGACAGCGAAGACCCGCTTCCAGGGCTATCGTTACCGCGTCTTCGTCTCCACCCGCTACTGCCTTTTCCACGATCTTGAGCGAGGAAGTGACATCCGATCCGTCTTTATTCCACGCCGCAGCAATATCGTCCAAACGGATACGATACTGCGGTATATAGGTGCCGTAGCTGAGAATACCTACCATATATAAAATCTACAAATCTACAAATAAACAAATCTACAAATGAATTTTTTAATGCTTCAATATATTGATAAATGCGTTCCCTTCATGCATTTGTATATTTGTAGATTTATCATTTGTAAATTATTGTCTTCCTCTCCCTAGCCTCTCGTGGGCTTTGGCCAGGCTGCCTTCCGAAAGCGATGCCAGAAGCGAAATTTCACCGGCAAGAACCGCGGCTGCAACGATTTGGGCAAATTTTTGGGCATTTTTCCCTTCATTGCCTCCGGCGACCCCCATAAGCTTCAGTGCTTCTTTCTGTGTCCCAAGGCCCGTCCCGCCTCCCACCGTTCCGACCATGAGGTCCGGCATAGTCACACACATATATAAATCCTTGTCATTAACTATTTCTGCCATGGTTATGCCAATCGCTCCTTCCACAACGTGCCCGAGGTCTTGTCCGGTTGCGGCAAAGATGGCGGCAATAATATTCGCGTACTGCGCATTAAATCCCAGTGACCCAGAAAGGGCGCTGCCGACCATGCATTTTGCAAGCCATACCTCGTAGAAACTCCGTGCTGTCGTCTTGAGGACGGTTATGAGAACTGATGAAGAGATCGTGACTTCGGCCCACGCCTTCATGCCGCGGTTTTCTATTGCGTTGAGCCATGAAGGCTTTTTATCGATATCAAAATTTCCAGCAACAGATATGCACGAAACACCAAACTTTTTTTCGATAAACCTGACCAGCGCTTGTGTTGCAATGGTTGCCATGTTCATGCCCATGGCGTCAGCGGTGTCAAAAACAAAACGGATATAGCGATAATGTCCGACACCGCGAGTCAGCAATTTGACCAATTTCAAATGGCCGGACGTTGCTTCTGCCACGCGCTTGAGCTCGTCAAGATTCGCTTTCAGGTATCGATATATCTCATCATGCTGCTTGAGGTTATTCACCCGAAATACGGGCCCGCGAGTTGCCCCGACGCGATGACTGTCGACCAGTGCTCCACCGCTCAGCGTTATTGCCTTGCATCCCCGGCTAACCGAGGCGACGAGCGCGCCCTCCGTGGTAGCAAGAGGAATAAAAGTACTTAAAACTTTAAACTTTAAACTTTTAACTTGGAGGGGCCCTGCAACGCCCATGGGGATCTGGGCGACCCCGATCATATTTTCGCAGTTGCGAGTAGAGGCAACAGATTCGTCAAGCGTAAAGCTACCGATGTTTGACAACCGGACCCCCGTCTCTTTTTCAAGCGCGGCTCTGCGGTCTGCTACTGACTTGTAATCACGAAGATTCATAATACAAATTTTCAATTTTTATTTTTCAATTTACAATGAATTTTCATTTTGTAAATTGAATGAAAATTACAAATTTCAAATTAAAAATTAAAGAAACGGTACTTTAAATATCCCCAACCTATACATCCCCCAGCTCCACATCCCCATAACAGGACCAACGACTGCGACGACACCAATAATTTTCACCAGGTCAAATTTCAGTCCAAACCGCAGCGTGAGGTACCCGAGCGTCACCTTCCAAAAAAACAGGGTCGCGCTGACGACCAAAAACAGGACACTAAATGCAATTCCGGCGGCACTCGTGGTGCGCGGCGGCGGCAACACTACGTAGAGCACGGAGGTCATCAAAAACCAACTCACGGTGGGGAGGATCGTATACCCCCATCCCACGGCAATGCGCTTGATCTTGGTTTTGCTTCCAAAACGCTGTCCCACGAACCATGTCAGCCACACCACAAGCGCATAGGTAAGTATGGCTGCCGCCCCAAGAACCACAGCCTGTTTAGTGAGCAGAAATGGCCGGAATGCTGCGACTTTTACGACGCTTGCCAGAACAAAATACAGCATGGCGAGCAGGCCAACATACACGAGCTCCCACGCGCTCCCCCGGTCCACAATCCTCCGGTATGTTTCATACGGCCTAACTATAAGGCCAATCGTATTGCGGCCAAAAGAAACAGCTGATACCAAAAGGTTATCCAACATAATGACGATGACGAAGGAAGACATGAACTTAGTCGGAGAATCGGGGCTAAAACCCGCGCTGGAGGAGGGTGACGAGGAGTGTGATCGTGGAACCGACGATGATATAAAGACCCACCACGATGCCCACTGCGGTCAATACAAAATACGGCCAGGGCATCACTTTCAAGCGCCGGATGAACAATTTATATACCGGCGTGAGCGGCCCTAACGATTGGGTGGGAAGATCCACGACTTCCTCCCATCGGGTAAGAAACTTTTTGTAGGTGACGTCTCTCAAAGTTTTGACGTCATTCTGGAAGCCGAAGGCTGATAGAATCTCCAGAAGATCCTATCGCTTCGCTCCAGGATGACATGTTAAATTGCTAAGAATGCTTGCACAAAGGCTTTCCGCGCACGAAAAAGCTGGGACTCGGCGCTTTTGAAACTAATGGCAAGCTTCCGGGCAATATCTTCGACGGAAAAATCATCGGCGTATTTGAGCATCAATACGCTTTTGTACATCGGCAATAATCGCCCGAGGGCTTTATGGATTTTTTCCCGAAAAAGCTTCGCATCGAGCTCCTCTTCTGGACCGAGTAAAGGCGCGACAAATGTCTCAAGCTGGGGGACGGCGGAAAATACCACGTGCCGGATTTTCTTCCTGCGATACCAATCGATTACTTTGTGGCTCGCGATTGCATATAAAAAAGTTTTGAGCTTGGAGGCTCCCGTAAAATCGCGGATGGCCTCAAGAAATCCAAACAGCGCATCCTGCAATACCTCCTCCGCGTCGTCGGGGTTGGCAATCTTGCCGCGGATGAACGCGCGCAACCTCGGTGTATACTCCCGGTAAAAAAGAGACAGAGCGTGGCGATCCCGGGCGAGAATTTTATTTATGAGCGTTTGGTCATCCATGGATAGAAAAGCTAAGCTTTCAAAGAGCAAAGCCGGGTAGTAGAGCTTTGCTTCACTACCTGGCAAAGCTTAGCTTTGACACGATTTCCGTACTATATCACGACGGGCGGTGAAGGGCAAAATGGGCAAAGTCAATGAAAAGCGAAGCAACACCTTCGGGTGCTTGAATCGCGTGAGCCGCTTGAGTCGCGTCATGATCATGCTTTGCCGACTCCCTACGGAACACTTCCTCAGTAATCTCTCCGTCCAGGAAATCGTCACGCAATTGATACCCTTCCCCTACCGCCAACCCATAGGGCACAAACGCATCTATCGCATTATCGTCCGAACCGCCAACCGAGGCGCCAAGCTGAAGCGGCCGGATGACGGTGTACCAGGCGGTTTTATACGCATTAATCGTCGGGCGCGGCGCGCTGGGCATCCCTGCTGCCGAAAGCACATCCAGGCTTTGGCCATACATGACCTCCTGTTTCATTTTCTGATAAATGGTAACCACATTGGTGAGTTTAGTTTTCTTTTCAGGCTTGACACTTGACGCTTGACGCGTGAAGCTTCCCATCAATTCATCCGCCCATACGAGCGCAAGGTCGCCGGCCAAGATCGCCATACTTTCGCCGAAATGCTTCGCATTTTTTACTTTATACTTTAAACTTTCAACTTTAAACTTTTGGTGGACCGTGGGGCCACCGCGGCGAATGGTGTCCTCGTCCATAATGTCATCGTGAATGAGGGCAAACGATTCAAACAACTCAATCCCCATCATCGCCGTTATAAGGTTTTTCGATGTTTTTCCTTTTGAAAATTTTAAAGTTTGAATTTTTAATTTTGAAGTGGTTACGTATCCCAGCCACACTAAAAACGCCCGTGTGCGCTTGCCCCCGCGCAGCGTAAAATCCGCTACGGCATCCACCAATGGTAGCGTCTGCGGATGAATGGTTTGTGCTTCTGCCCGTTTCCCCCCAAAAAAACTCTGTAATTCTTTATCTACCGTTGATTTGATACCCTGAAGAGCTGTAGAAAAATCCATGATTGGAGTATACCAGGTAGTGAATTTTCGATCACGGAATAAGCGCGTATGAAAATGCGTATCGAAAATCTACTACCTGGCATATCAAATTTCATAAGGCCACCCCTTGCAAAAGCCAAGGGAGTGGCCTTTCAATAACATTGACAGCGGGAGCTACTCTTCCGTACACTTATAACCATGCAGCAGATATTTGCCGTTGATCTCAAATCAGTATCCCCGACGTTTGCGCAGTTTGATAATTTTGGGGCTTTAGTCACCGTCATCGTCCGCAATGCGTTTGTGCTCGCCGGCATCATAAGCTTTCTGCTTTTGGTATTTGGCGGCTTTAGCGTTATAATGGCGGCAGGATCAGGCGATACGAAGGAGCTCGAGAAAGGCCAAAAAACAATAACCTATGCGATCCTCGGACTCATCCTGGTCGTGACATCATACTGGATTGTACAGATTATAGAAAAAATTTCCGGGGTTCATCTCATCACGCCATAATATATGTTTCCATTTATATCAAAAGTGTTTGCGGGAGAGCCTGCTCAGGATATCGTCGGCACCGTCGCAAATCCGCTGAAGTACGGTGACGTAACCCAAGGGCTCGTCCCGTTTTTCACCAATCTTATTCGACTCATGTTTGTCGCGGCGGGCATCTACGCATTCCTGAATTTCATCATCGCCGGTTACCAATACATGAGCGCAGGAGGTGACACGAAAGCGCTCACTGCAGCATGGGCGCGGATCTGGCAGTCGCTCCTCGGGCTTGTCATCATCGTCGGATCATTTGCCCTCGCTGCGCTTTTTGGGTATCTCATATTCGGTGATGCAGGATTCATCCTGAAGCCGGTTATCTACGGACCCACATCAAAATAAATGTATGATGAACGTTTTTGCACAAGAAAAGCTAGGAACAATCGGCGGTGATGGCTTGGGGCCATTCGGAAAAATTGGCGAACAGGCTGGTGATGCGCGCGGTCTCATTGCTGTAACCGCAGCAATCTCCGGCGTCATCGGGGTGATGACGGTTGCTGCCGGTATCTGGTTTATCTTCCAAGTCCTCACCGGAGGATTTTATTGGATCACCAGCGCCGGCGACAAAGCGAAGCTGAGCGAAGCACGCGACCGGATCCAGAATTCGGCAATCGGCCTGGTCGTCGTGATTGCGGGCTGGTCGATCCTTGCCCTTGCCGGACAATTCCTGGGATATGATATCGTTATCAGTGATCCAGCAACAGTAATTAAACAATTGAAAATACAGTAAATATGAATCGCCTTCTTGCACAGCTTACCAATCCCGTCATCCCGGAGGTCATCGGCAAGGGGCCGGTCGAGAAAGGAAGTATCGCCATCGGACTTCTCCTTTCGCGCGTATTCGCCGGGTTGTTTCTCTTGGCATTTATCACCGGATTTTTTTATCTCATCACAGGCGCCATGCACTGGATCACAAGCGGCGGAGACAAAGGAAAGCTTGAAGAGGCTCGCAACCGCATCATCCACTCGATCGTGGGCATCATTGTCGTTGCCTCCTCGTGGGCTATCATCACCCTCATCGGTCAATTTATCGGGCTGGATCTCGAGAATTTACCGATCCCGACGATAAAATAATTGATATCGCGCCCATTGACAAACAGCCCCTATTTGCAGAACAATACAAGAGTACGGTATAATAGGCGTTGTTGGTAAAGGAGGAACTCTATGAATGTCATCTATGCTGCTGATCCGTCCATAACAATATCCCGCGATAAAGCACAGTTTTTCAAAATCTCCAATTTAGGCGAGCTCATCAGTGCCGCCGTCGGAGCACTTCTTGTTCTCGCCGCATTGCTTGCGTTTTTCTATCTCATCCTCGGAGGCATTCAGTGGATTACGAGTGGTGGCGATAAGGCTGGCATGGAAGCGGCACGCAATAAAATCACCCACGCCGTCGTCGGTCTCGTGATCGTCGGCGCCGCATGGGCCATCATGATCCTCGTCCAGAACTTCCTGGGCGTCACGATCATCGGTGAGACGCTCACGCTCCCGAAGCCATTCTAAGAATTTCTTTTTCTATCATCCTCGGGCTTGCTGCGCCCATCCGAAGCTTTCAGCGAAGGAGGGATCCGAGGATCCAATTTTACCCTGGATCCCAGCGTTCGCTGGGATGACGCCCAAAAACTTGCCCCCTCTTGTTTGCTTCTTCTATCTGCGGGATAATACCAGTGCCGTATGAACCGCAAAGCATATTCCCTATTCCATTATTCTCTTATTCCATTATTCGTTTATTTCATTATTGGGTCGCCGGTCTCTGCTGCTACGTGGGGCGGCTGCGTGCAAGTTGTGGAAGATGTAGACGTCGCGACTCTTCAGTGTTTCGTGCCTCTGTTTACCCGTCTCGTTCAGGGAGTACTCGCCATAGCCGGAGTCGCGCTTTTTGTCATGATCGTAATCGGCGGCTATAACTTCCTCCTCTCCGGCGGGGACCAAAAAAAGCTTGAAATGGCCCGCGGCACGATCACCGCAGCGATCCTTGGGCTCGTCGTCATGATTCTTGCGTTTCTCATCATCCAAACCGTCGCGAAATTTACGGGTGTCGGATCCATCACCAACTTTGATATTCCGCAGTGGAAATAACCGCAACGAATAACTATACTATCAGTATGAAGTCGCTCGTCTCCTCATTCATTACATTCATCCTTGCGGTCCTCATCAGTCTATCTGTCTCGGTGACGCCCGTCTATGCTGAGTCCTGGGCAATTCCCAACTTAAAAACATATCTTGATGCTATCAAAATAACAGCGATAGGAGGAGTAAATAAGGAGGGGGCAAATACGGGATCACTGTTTGATACGTTGTGGGCATTAAACGGCGCAATGGTGGGTTTATCCGGGGAAATAGACGAACACGGAAGACCAACGCCATTTCATTATAAAAACAGTGCTGTTGCCGGCATGGGCGGCGCAATCGCTGGTCTTTACGGCAATCCGCCTGCGTCAACGTATGCGTTTGCCGTAGACTTGGGTGAAACGGTGGGATTTATCCCTAAACAAACCTTTGCCCAGGGCGTCGGGTTTTCAGGCCTCAAGCCACTCCTGGGGGTCTGGAAAGTATTTCGAAATATAGCCTACGGCATCATCGCCATCATCATCGTTATCGTCGGATTTATGGTCATGCTCCGGACAAAAATAGACCCCAAAACCGTCGTGTCTGTGCAAAATGCAATTCCAAAAATCGTGTTCGCCCTCATTCTCGTTACGTTTTCCTATGCAATTGTCGGGTTTCTGATCGATGTCATGTATGTGCTTATGCTTCTGCTGGCAAGCATGCTCATTGGATCCTACAACACGAGCTTGGCGAGTTTGGTGCCTGGGTGGGCAACGTCGTTTATTGATCCTCGCGGACTCCAGGTTACGCCCGATAAGTTCATAACAAGTGATTTTACGACAACAGCAACAATATTTTTTCATGGGGGATGGGACTCCCTGTGGGGAATATATAACCTTTTTCCCTGGCAAGCTCATGCTCTTGCTTCAGGAATAGGAGGGGTCATAGGATTTATGTTCACAGGGCTTGGCTTGACAGGCCTTGTCGCGGGGGCTGTTGCTCCTCAAGCGCTTGTCCTATTTATTATCGGCCTTGCTGTCATAATGGGAATTGTCCGTCTCTTTTTTCTCCTTCTGGACGCGTATATCAACATTATCGTTGCGCTTATCATAGCCCCTCTCCAACTCATGCTTGAGGCGGTTCCAGGGGTAGACGCGTTCGGATCCTGGATGAAAAATCTGGTAAGTAAACTGCTGGTATTTCCAACTACTGCTGCGCTCCTGCTCATTACATTTTACCTGGTAACGGTAAGTGAGACGGGAACGCTTTGGTCTCCGCCACTCTTGTTTGGTGACCCATCAGTAAAAGGTCTCTCCGGCCTTATCGGACTTGGGATGCTGCTGTCTATCCCCACGATCGTCGGAAGTTTGCAAAAGCTTCTCAAGGCTGAACCGGTCGTACCGGCGGGTATTGGTCCAATCCTTGGCCCCATGACGAGCGGCATGGGACAGCTTATTAACCTCTACTACCAGTTCAGCATGATCAAAGCCTACTCCAGGAAAGAACACGCACCATCACCCTACACACAAGCGATCGGCGCCGGCAATCAAAACCTGGGAAGCATCCTCAAGGGTGGCAGCAGCGAGGGAGGCCACTAACGTATCAATGGCTGGATTTCTTTTCTTCGACCGCCTGGGTTGCGGCGATGGCAATCGTTGCGAGTAACACTACCCACCAGTATTTTCGCGCAATTCCCAAGAGCCGGAAGTCCATCGTTGTTTTAAATTCCTTACGTAACTTATTGGCAAGCTCCGGCTTTTCCTGAAAGAATCCCATGTCCTGGGCGGTCGAAATGAGCTTCTCAATCTCCTGTTCATCGAATGCGTTCCCCTCCCAACCGGTAAACCGGACGGAGTAGGAAAACGCCTCAGCAACCGAGTGGGGCCATTTCTCGATGTGCTCTTCCGCTATTTCCTTCCAGTGCGGAATATGCTTGAAGAGCCAGTGATCTTTGACCTCGCTCATGTCCGTCTCGGCAAACCTGCGGGCAAGGGTTTCCAAAAACGGCAAACTCTGCGTCCATAGTGCGCGGTTGCGGTTAAACTCAAAAAACACCCGCATCATTTCATACGCCGCGGTCTCCGCGGTGGCGGAATCGGCGTAGTCATTAACCGCGTCACGGTATTCTTTTAGCTTTTTGAGTGTTTCAATGGGCGCCTGGGGAGAGAGAAACTCAGGCTTAGCCACGAGCCCCATCCATGCGTCCCGCGCCCTGGCCATCGCTTCCATGTCCCGACCTCTTCTGTCCATAGCGATAAGACCCAGCTGAAAAAAGTTCGCGTCTTTCCAGTTGAAATCAGAGAGCATGAGTGTCATGGGGAACTTGTGATCGATCCATGCTTCACGAAGACTTTTGTGGAGAAACACCTTCCTTCCGTCTTTTTCCTTTACATCTCTTTCATATTCAAAAACTTTTTTCAGATCCCGCAGCACTTCCTGATAATTATTCGCCCTTTCCTCCGGCACGCCCATTTGCTTTAAAAAAGGCAAAACGTGCTCGGTAAACCCCTCTTTGCTCGTTAAATCCACATGTGCCACTTTCAGCTCTTCGTTATCCCATAGTTTCATCTCTGCCATGGAAAGCGCACGTTGGAAAACCTGTAAATCTTCCGCCGTCATGTTGTGAATCTTGAGGACCATGTCCCGGTCTTTGCCGAGGAGCTGTAAAAACTTCGATGGCGTGCGCTCCATCATGAGATTAAAAATACGTAGCTTCTCGGCTTTATCATCTCTGGCGACAAGCAGTTGGATGCCCAGCGCCTGATTATCCAGTATCGCCCCATCCGGAAGCGTATCTTTCAGACGCAAGAAGCGACTGCGAATTTCATCAAGCACTCCCTTCTCGAGCCGCCATGCTGACCCATCAAATGAGCCGCCGCCGGCAAAAAAGCCCTGAGTCAACATTTCCGTAAAGGGAATCCCCATATCTTCTTCGGCAAATTTAAGATATGCCCGGGAAAGATTAGCCCCCGGTGTATGCCGGTAACTATGTCCGTATTTTTCCATCAGTTCTTTCAGGTTGTCCGGTTTATACCCTTTGGACTTGAGCAGGTTTCTTTGCAATATGTCTCGTGCCGTTGTCCCCATTTCCGCGCCCATCGTAAACCGGTACATAAAAAGGTCGGGGTTGAAAATCCGCTGATACTCTTCAAATGCCGGGGAGCGCATGACATCCTTGCCTGTCGCGCCATATTCAAGCGCCGGCCGTATGCCCATAAATGCGCTGATGGCGGGAAGGTGGGCACTGCCGATCATGGCTTGCCGGGCGGCCCAAATTGCGCGTTTGATCTTCCATTCCGGTACTTTTTCGCCGCGGGCTCCAAGGTAGGTTTTGAGCCGTTCATACACCTCCCGATCCACGCGAGAGTAGCTGAAGTTTTTATCCAAATTCTTGAGATCCACCTCGGACTTGCCGTTGTTTTTATAAAACTTCTCCGCGCGCAGTGGAATTTCCCGCGTGAGCCGGTCAAACTCAAACTGCTCCGCTTCGTTGAGTTTCGCTCCGGCCGCAATTTTTTTATCCAGTGCAATTTTCTGCCGCTCCATCGCCTGAAGCTCCATACCCAGTTGGGAATAATTAATGACATCCTCATCCCACAACATCACGCCGCCACGGGCCGTATCCATGGCATCACCAATTTGGGACATGAGTAACTGCTGATCAGTTGTGAGCAGACCTTTAGAATTCTTCTCTTTAAGTACATTGAACAATTCGTCTCTCTTTATGCTGCCACCAAACGGGTTCGTCACCTCTTCTTTAAGCCACTGGAGCTTGGATTGATAATCCGCCCGCCGGTCGTTGAGGATATCCATGACTGCCTGTTCGTAAAGGG
>CAZLDC010000001.1:0-19333 GCA_964558385.1 uncultured Gammaproteobacteria bacterium | reverse complement strand
CGTAGTTGGCGTAATCAAAGTTACGGACATAAAACTCGAGGTCGTCGCCGGTGAGCATCCGGAACCAGCGGGTTTTATCTTTCGCGTCACCAGGTTGATACAAAATACCGGTAACGATGGCTTGGTGGCGTCCGAAGTCTTTCCAAAGATACCGATACGTCTGGACGGTCGCCGAGTCCTCGCCATACGCCCATTCGATATACTTCTCAAACTCATTCCACTCAGACATCTCCGGAAGATCCGGCTGAGCGCGCTCGCGGCCAAATCCATAAATCTTGTTGAGAAACCGGTGCGCCCACTCATCAACACCCTCATCGCCTTTACTCAATAACCTTGCGTTGTCCGGGGAAATATATCGAAAATAACTAAACTCATCCCCGTCGGCGTGTTCTGCGGATTTACTAAACCGGTCTTTTATATCTCCCCAACGAATGACTTCTATTTCCTGACCGCTTCTATTTCTACGCGATTTCTCTATTTCAAATTCGCTCTGTTTGGACTCTCTAATGACATCGGTTAACCTCTTCACCGATTCTTTCACCTGCTCCGGCGGCATGTTCCGGCTGACCCCTTCTTCCTTCAGTTTCTGGATCTGTTCGGCGATTTTATGCGTGTCGTGGAGCTTCCCCTCATCGTAGCGAAGCATCTGTTGGTATGCTTTCAGCTTCTCGTCCAGTCCGGTGCCTTCAAGCACATCTTTCCCCTCTGCATCATAGAGCCGGTCTACCGCGGACCACTGGGAAAGGACGTCTCCGTGAAGCCGCAAGTCCGCAAGCGAGGCGTGCTCGGCGGTGATTCTGCGCAAATACTTATGTGCTTCTTTCGTGGTGTCCGTACCCGGACCGGACTCGTCCATAATACGAAGTAGCCGCTCGCCGACGCGGCGCATGGCAGTGGGATCTGCAAGCACTTCTTCCGGCGCATCAATAAGCTCCTGCACAACACTCAACACCCGGGCGTCTCGGGGCCGGTCTCCCTCACGCACAAATTTCTTCGCGGTCTCCGGCACGCCTTTGGATAATTTTTCCGTGAACTCTTTAATCTTTTCTGCGGTTGCCTCGACGAAACTCTTTTTTTCCGGACGGACCGGGGGCTCGGGCATCTCATGGGTCGCGGAAACATCTATGGGCGCAGGGACATCCCCGCCGCCAAGCGCCCGGGCTACTGCTTCACCGACTTTTTTGAGTGTTTCTTCTCCAGCCATAGACCTTATTGTAACGCTTTGTTTACTTCCTTACCATAGCGCTCCCGGGAGGAGCGGATGACTTTATCGCGGTTTTGGTTGCGCGACCGGGGAAGCGGCAGGGTGATCGCCGAAAACGGACGGCTCGTTTGGTTGTCGATAGAAAGCTTGAGAATTATCTGGTAGTTGCCCAAAGACACGAGTTCCCCTTCGGTGAACTTTTCGCCAAACTCACGGCTCAGACTCCGGGCGTCGGCGGCACCAACCCCGAAGGATACGATCGATCCGGCGTTGCCGAAAATCGCCTTCTGCACCTCCTCGTCTATTTGTCCGATGTACTGGTTGGCAAGCGTCAGGCACAGGCGGTATTTACGCGCTTCGGAGAGAATTTTGATAAATGAGTTGGTTGCAAAATTCTGAAACTCATCGACGTAGAGGTAAAAATCGCGCCGCTCCCCTTCTGCCTGATACACCCGGTTCATAGCGGCAAGCTG
Source organism: uncultured Gammaproteobacteria bacterium (assembly GCA_964558385.1). Lineage (GTDB taxonomy): Bacteria > Patescibacteriota > Microgenomatia > UBA10105 > UBA927 > CAZLDC01. The sequence continues at coordinate 17,656 of CAZLDC010000001.1, read as the reverse complement.
AATCTTCGTGATGATCATCGCGCCCAAGAGCGCGCTGTTGTCCTCTCCAAGCTTACCCTGGGAAAGATTGACAAGGACGATTTTCCCCTCGTTCATCATGGTTTCAAGATCCACGGTTGATGTTGGGTGGCCCACGATGTTTCTGATGGTCTGAGAGGAGAGAAATTGGCCGACTTTGTTGAGAATCGGCGATATGGCTTCGCTTCGCAACTGCGGGGACATTTTGTTAAATTCGTTATTCCAATAGTTTTTCAGTACCGGGTCGGAAAGATTCTCAACGATCTTTTTCCGGTACGTTTCGTTGGTCAATAGCTCCGGCACTCCCAATAGGGTCGCTCCCGGCACGTAAAGAAGGGTAAGAATGGTATTTCTCAGAATATACTCAAGCCTGGGCCCCCAACTGTTGTGGTAGAGTTTATAAAAAATGGAGACGATACCGGAGGCAACCAGTTCACGGAACGCTTCGTTTTTCACCTCCAGGGGATTGAGGTGAAACGGATGGGTGCTATCGGACGGATCCAGGTACGCGACGTCGTTTATGCGGTGCGACGGAATGTAGTCAAGAAGAATGTCAATGAGGTCCCCGTGCGGATCCACAACCGCCACCCCTTCGCGGTTTTTCATGTCTCCCACGACGAGATTGGCAATCATCGTTGATTTGCCGGTGCCGGTTTTTCCCACAACATAAAGATGCTTTCTGCGGTCTTCTTTTTTAATCCCGAACGTCGCCTGGCGGTTGCGAAACTCTGTACGGGCAAAAAAATTAATGTGTGCCTTTTCTTCTTCGTTATCGGTGGATATCGGCCCGCCTTGGCTCGCGCCCGGCGAGACAGGTAAGTTTTCCGGCGCGTCACTCGACAACTTTTCTCCCCACGCGATATTTTTAATCATCCCTAAGGCCATGCCCGGCGGGTGCCACAAGCTCGCAAGTTCTGCCGCCCCAAAAATCTGATGTTTGGGCGCCCCACCCGAGCTGCGCGTCACAAGCGCTGTCTCTACAGTATTTTTTTGCCAAAACGACGGAGTTGCGGCGTGGAGACTGTTTCCTTCGCCGAGGGCGAACACGCCATAGGAGCCGGTTATATCATGAATGAGGGATCGTGCGCGATCTTCACTTCCGGCAACTGCTACCATCCGCAGGGCGGTCGTAAATCCTGTTTGGTGAATCTTTGACTCAATTATTCTCGCGTGAGGATGCGACTTCGTGCGGCCTGTCGGAGAGGACGGGTCGGGAACCCCGGCGCTCACGACGCGCGCGGCCGATTGCTGCCACGAGGAGCCTGCGGGGCTCACGCGAAGCTGCAGAGCGACTGCCTCGCCCTTGGGTAGTGCGGCAAGCTGCCCGAGGGCGCCTGCCATCAAATCCAGATCCCGTACGTCTTTGTATGTTTTCAGGGGATAATAATAGGCGCTGCCGAGCGCAAGATGCGCGACGGCATGGGGAAGTGATAAAAAATGCGGCGCGTAATCAGTGCTCGGCGTGAGCGTCATCTTCGGGTAGCGAGCCGCGAGCTGACTCTCGAGAAACAGAGCAACTCCTTTGGGTGCCGCGATAAAAAAATGGATACTGCTGTTAACGGATACCAACTCAAAGCTCGCCCACCGCGGCTCCTCGTGTCCCCGGCCGAAAAGAGACGAAAAAAATCCGCCGTGCTGCCCGGTGGAACCGAGGGCTGCAAACACCTGCTCCATCGCCTCCGGCGTCTCTTCGCTGTCGCGGTTATTTTTTAGCTCGAACATCGTCATCTCATCTGATTCCATATATCAATCATACCAGAGGGATGCCGCAAATTACATAAGGCCAGGCATTGCTAAGCAAGGCCTGGCCTTAACTCAGCCCCCGTTGGACCCGTAAGGGGTGGCCTTGAAAAAGACAAGTCGTGAAAACTAAAAATGTTGAGTTTTCACGGTCCTGATGCGCTTTGTGCTATTGAACCATATCACTATTCTCTCTACAATAAGTTCACCATGGAACAGCATCCCATTCCGCAAAACGTCACGACGTTTCAGTTTCGCCTCATCGGCGACATGACGATCAAACAATTTGGCTATCTGGCCGGCGGAATTGTTGCGGCTTACGTCTGCTACAAGCTCCCGTTGCCGTTTTTTTTCACCTGGCCGCTTGCGATCGCGTCAGGACTACTGGGGTTCGGACTTGCGTTCGTCCCGATAGAAGAGCGGCCTATGGATGTGTGGGTCGCGTCATTTATCAAAAACATCTATAGCCCGACACAGTGGGTGTGGTCCCGCGAGGCGCCGCGCGTCTCCACCCCGCCGGTCCACGCAGGTCCTACGCCAGTAGCCAAACCTACACAAACAGTGCTTCATGATCATAAGCAATCGTCGCTGATTTCCATGCTGCTGGGGACCGCAGCGGCATTCATCGCGTCTCTCACTGCCCTGCCCAAGCCCCGTCAGACGACTGCTGTGTCCACCTCTCCAAAAGCTCCCGTGACCGCACCGGCGGCACCTCGTCCCGCACCTCATCCTGAGACTCCGTTAGTCTCCGGCGTGATACTTACCCAACGCCGTTCATTTGATCTGCTTGGGTGGTTTGATGGTCTATTCGGATGGTTCAATACAAAGCCCGCCGTCTCGCTTTCTCCGGGGCTATCATTTGCCGACGCGCTTGGCTCCAAACAGTCGGCAACGGTTACGCCCACACCCATCCGCACGCCGCCTCCCGCGACGGCCCCGAGGGCAAGTCCACAACCCGCTACGCCCCCTGCCACGCACGCGGTCTCACCCGCCGCTGCCCCCGTTGGAACCGGGCAACACGAACGCGTGGTGCTTCTGCAAGGCCAACTGTCTGATATGATGCGGGAGCGCGAGCGGCTGGAAAAAGAACTCATCACCATGCGCCAGCGCGCAAGCCAGCCCCAACCCGCGGCTCCCACTGCGCCGTCACGACAGGCGTCTGTCATGATGCCCCCCTCCCCGTCTGCCGGTCCAACCGTCCGGGTGATTTCTCCGGGCGCGGCAACCAACGCAGGGCTTCCCAGACTCACTACGTTTCCCAACGTAGTCACCGGTATCATAAAAGATCAATATGGGAACCTGCTGCCCGGCATGCTCGTGACGGTCCGGGATAAAAACGACATTCCGCTTCGGGCGCTCAAAACCAACCGCCTGGGACAATTTGCCGCCTCTACACCGCTACCCAACAACACGTATATCGTGGAAATCGAAGACCCGAAGTCCTCGTTCCTCTTTGACAAGGCACAGATACAGCTAAATGGGTCCGTCGCGCCCCCGCTTGAAATTACTGCCAAAAGCCAAAAACAGCTTGATCGGGACCGTCTCGCACGAGAGATATTTGGAGGCCAAACGATATAAAAAGATCTACAAATCTGCAAATAAACAAATCTACAAATGAATGCGTTAATGATGAAGTCGTTTCCTCATTGACGTCTTTTCATTCGTTTGTATATTTGTACATTTGTCATTTGTAAATTACTATGCAGCAAATAATACCCATCCGGTCAACTACGCAGGCATTTACGGAGATTGTGGACATCGACCACGACATGGTCCTGTTTGTTGACGGATCCTGCGCCATCGTGATCACCACGACCGCCGTCAACTTTGGACTCCTTTCGGAGAAAGAGCAGGAGGCGATCATCTACGCGTACGCCGGACTTCTCAACTCTCTTTCGTTTCCGATACAAATTCTCGTACGCTCTCAACACAAAGACATCTCTTCCTATCTCAAGCTGCTTGAGGATCAGGAGGGCAAACAAAAAAACCCGCAGCTGTCCCGCGCTATCAAAGACTATCGCGCGTTTGTCGCATCAACCGTCAAAGAGAAAGACGTGCTCGATAAAAAATTTTACATTGTCATCCCATTTTCAAGTCTTGAACTCGGTCCTTCTACAAACGTGTTGTTTGGGGGGAAATCCCGCGGCTTGCCGTATGAGAAAGCGTATATATTTGAAAAGGCGCTGACGGTGCTTACCCCCAAACGGGACCACATCATGCGGCTTGTCACCCGCATCGGGCTACGGGGAAGGCAACTCACGAGCGAACAACTCACACGGCTTTACTTTTCGATCTACAATCCCGGCGTGCCGCAGCCGGAGGGGACAGAATTGATCAAATCTACAAATGACAAATCTACAAATAAATTGGATTAAATGAGACAATTATTCAATGACAGCAATCACTTTTTCATATATGCGCTTAACTATACATTTGCAAATTTGTAGATTTGTAAATTTGTAGATTTTTTGCCCTATGGATTTTAAAAAAACCATCAGACACTTCATCAACCCCATGCCCGAGCACCGGGACATCACCCACGATGCTCCCGGGCCTCTGGAAGCGCGGGACGTTGTCGCGCCACCCACGATTGACGTAGATTTTGGTCACATAAAAATCGGCGACCAATTCCACCGAACGCTGTTTGTGGTGGGATACCCCCGGTTTGTCACCGCTAACTGGCTCGAGCCACTCATCTCGTTTAACCATACGCTTGATGTAGCGATGTATATCTATCCCACTAAATCTGAAGAGATTCTCGAAAACCTCAAGCGGAAAGTGGGGGAAATGGAAGCGACGATTCAGTCGGATATGAAGCGGGGGCGCGTCATCGAGCCATCGATCCAGGTTTCTCTGGAAGACGCTCTTTCCCTGCAACAAGAGCTCGCCAAGGGCGCACAGCGGTTTTTCCAGTTTGGCCTGTATGTGACGATCCCCGCTAAATCGATCGAGGAGCTGGATAAAATCACGAAGCAGGTTGAGGCGACACTTGGATCCCTCATGATTATGACCAAAAAAGCAGTGCTTGCGATGGATGACGGGTTCCGCACAACGCTCCCCATGGGACAAGACCGGATCGTCGTCACGCGCAACATGGACACGACGAGCCTCGCGACCACCTTCCCGTTTACGACCTCTGAACTCTCCGCCAATGAAGGAGTCCTCTATGGTATGAACGAGCACAACGGAAGTCTCATTATTTTTGATCGCTTTAGTCTCGAGAACGCGAATATGGTTGTTTTTGGAAAATCTTTGGCATCTTGGGAGCCAATTCTCATCCGTCAGGATGGCATAGAGCGCCTGGCACGAATCGGCGATGTGGTAGAATCTCTCATCCGGCGCCATGGGGTCACGCACAAAGACGAAGAGTTAGAAGGAGTTATGAGCCCCAACATTGAGGTGTTCTCTTTTGGAAACAACCTCAAGGGTGGATGGAGCCGCGTGTCGCTTGCAGCACGCAAGCACTTCTCTCCACGAGAACACCTCTATAGGATAACCACCAAAAGCGGAAGGGTTATCACGGTCACCGCAGACCACTGCCTTGTTGCCCTCAGGGACGGCGCTGTACAAGCTGTACGCGGCCAAGATGTTGTCGCCGGCGAGGCAATACCCATACCGCGGCAACTCCCCGAATCGACACGCGTTCCACAGATTATTTTCCCCAAAAAGCTCGTGCCTTCCTGGCCCGACCACCTTCCCAACGTCCTTACATTGAACACTCCCCTCTTAACGCTTTTAGGGCTCACCACGAGTGAGGGACTGATAAACCCCTCAGTGTTATTGATTAGCAACATCGACAAGGATGTACTTAATGTGATTTTCTCCAGCGCAACGCTCGTAGGGGCAAAAGCGACACCACGGCGCACCTCCGGCTCAAGTCTCATCAAAGGGTATACTATTGGCCCTAACGCATGGGCAAAGCTTTTCATCGCCCTCGGCGCCGGAGGTTCATCGGGGGTAAAACGGGTCCCGCCAATGCTTTTCACCGCAACAAACGACCAGATTGCGGCATATCTGCGCGCATACTACGAGGGAGACGGTACTACATCATCCCAAGAAGTGTCCTGTACATCAAAATCATCGATGCTCATTGGTGACATAGCGTATCTCCTGCTTCGTTTTGGCATTGTGGGACGGATTCGAAAAAAACTGGCGCGCGCCACCAACACAAAAAGTCCGCCCGGCACATACTGGGAACTCGTCATCTCTGGAACAAATAATGTTGCGTCTTTTGCCCGGCACATCGGGTTTCTCACAAAAAAGAAAAATCGGAAACTGGATGTGTTCCGAGGGAAAAACGGAAACACCAACGTGGACACCATACCCACTCTTACCCCTCTCCTCAAAAAGCTCTACACCATGCTTTACCAGGGCGACGGAGTGGCTCTCCCTGCCAACTTTTCCCCACTCATGCGGGGCATTTTTTCTCCGTCGCGCGAAGACCTCGCCCACATCATTTTGGCGGTTGAGGCACGAATCAACAAGCTTCAATCCGTCCGACAGGATGTTACGTTTTTAACCAAGCTTCCATCTCTTGAAAGGATTATTGCCCGGGGCAGTCGTCGTCGCTTTAATAAGCTTTTGTGGCAAGAGTTGGGGTATTCGTGGCAACTTATGAAAACGCGCGCCGTTGTTCCCGGCACCATCAATGTGCTTCGGGCCTACAAAACCATCTCCGGTGAGACCGTTGCTCTACCAGATGTAAAAAGAGTATTGTATGAGACCTACAAAGAAACCGGGCTCTCTCTCCTTAAATTCAATAAAAGCCTTTGGACGAGCATCGTTTTGGAAGCGCGCAACCCAGGAGACACCGCGTACCCTACGCTCTATGATGCGGTAGTGACACTTAAAAAACGCTATCGCTCTCTCCAGCTTACACTTCGCCATGCTAAGCGAATGGTTGCCTCACTCAAAAAGCTTGCAGGCGCGGATCTTTTTTGGGATCCAGTCGTTAGCCGGGAAAAAATCAGGCACAACGAACGCTATGTCTATGACTTGACTGTGGACAGCGGCGTATTTCTCGCGGGCTACGGAGGCGTGTTTGTCCACAACTCCGGATCGGGAAAATCGTTTATGGTCAAGCTTGAAGCGATGCGCAGCCTCATGTTTGACACCGAGGTCATCATCATCGATCCGGAAAACGAATATGAATCCATGACCCACGCCCTCGGCGGAGAGTACATCCGGTTTCACTTCGGCACAACCACAAAAATAAATCCGTTTGACCTCTCGGTGCTGCGCGAAGGAAGCGGCGAAAGCGAACTCAATCAAAAAATCCTCTCGCTCCATGGGTTTTTCCGTGTGGTCATGGGAACGCTGACCCCAACCGAAGATGCGCTTTTAGACCGGGCGCTCATCCTCACCTACAAACAGCGGGGCATCACTCCTGACCCCACCACGCAAGACCGGGAGCCACCGCTTATGGAAGATTTATACAAATCACTCATTGGCATGGAAGAACCAGCCGCCCGCGGCCTAGCTGACCGGATAGAAAAATTTGTCAAGGGAAGTCTCGTGGGTATATTTGACCAGCAAACCAATGTGGAAATCCGCAATCCACTGACGGTATTTTCTATACGGGACCTAGAAGAAGAGCTCCGGCTGATCGCGATGTACCTCATCCTTGACTTCATCTGGACCAAGGTTCGCCGCGACCTCAAGCGGCGGCTCCTGATTGTTGACGAGGCGTGGTACATGATGAAGTTTCCGGATTCGGCATTTTTCATGAACTCTATCGCCAAGCGCGCGCGTAAATATTATCTCGGCGTGACGACGATTTCCCAGGACGTGGAGGACTTTCTGGGCACTGACCTCGGGCGCGCGATCATCCAAAACAGCAGCCTCCAGGTGCTCCTCAAGCAGTCAACTGCCGCAATTGACCGAATCGCGGAGGCATTTTTTCTCTCCGAAGGAGAAAAACACCTCCTGCTCTCTGCGGATATAGGCGAGGGGTTGTTTTTTGCCGGGCCCGCCCATGCGGCCATGCGGGCAATTGCAAGCCCCTCTGAGCACGAGCTCATCACGACAAAACCACAAGACCTCCTTGCGCGGGAAAAGGCGAACCCAGGATCACCGGGTAAACCATCAGTGTTTGATCCCGAGCGCTCTCTGCCTGTTTCCAACCGGCCACTGTTTACCGTAGAAACAGTATCGCCCGGCAATAACACACCATAACTATGGCTACCCTAGAGCCGGAACCACAAAGAGTCCACGAGTTTATTCAAAATCTTCTGGATGATCTGTCCGCGGGAAGAATTTCTCCTGAGGCGGCCATTGTCGCGGCGGGCCAGTACACCATACTCAGGGAGGGTCTCGCGGCGCTCACCCAGGAGCACTCCTTGCTCCTGGGCGAAAACGGGGAACTTGCCCCAGAGCGCGTCGACCGGGCGCTACGAGAGGTGGCCCAACAAGTGCGCTCCTCTCCCCCACAAATACAGGCAGAGCGTCCGGACTCCCCCATTCCTCCAAACGAGGTGCTGGAGCGGGCCTCCTCGCTCGTCCGGGCGGAGAAAATTATCACGGGAACCGCGCGGAGCCACAAGACACAAACAGAGGCCCTACACAAAACATTCATCTCGCGGCTTGTAGCGCGGTGGATAGAAAACAGCCGTGAGGCGATAGCCGCCCAAGAGGGCGCTGTTGTCCGTAGTCTGGAAAATGTTCCTCCCGAGGAGCTTGTTGGCCCCGCGGCGGACCGCGCGCTTGAGCGGGTCCTCACGGATCCGAGGGTTGAGCCGCGCATAATCCAATCGTCTCTGCGCACCGAGCGCGCGGCCCAACAAGAGCTCGCGACCACCCTGCGCGCACAGTCAGCGCTGCGCGCGCTTCCCAAGGAACTATTCTCCCGGGTAATCTCCCCCAATCTTGATCGCTTTGCCGTAATTGCCTCAACCTTGGTCGTTTCGCGCGGACTGCCGGCCACTGAGGCTGCTGCGCGCGCTGATCTTCTCTCCCGCGTCGCTTCCGCATCTGTGGCACAGCCGCAAAACAGCGAGGCCCTGCTTACCTCGGATAGGTTTTTCAGCGGTCTTGCGCAGGGACCGGCACAAAAAACAGTGGCGGCTTTTGCTGACGCGATGTTTTCTCAATTATCTCCCCTGATGCGAGCGGATGTTGCGCGGACTGCGTTTTCCCGCGCGCTTGAACAGGCGCTTGCCAAAACCGACGCGCTGACGACTCGCCTCGGAGGTGACTTCGTCCAGAGTGAGTTGTTTCAAAAAGCCGTAGAGGGGGTGCGGGCCCAGTTTGCCCATGATCCGGCGGCCGGCCCGAGACAAGCCCGAGGGGCTCTCGAGGACATCCTGGGCTCCATTCTCATGGGACCAGCGACCAGGCCGCTCCTCCAGGGTCCTCGGGAGGCAATCCTCAATTATTTTGAGCTTCTCGCGATCAATGCCCGGCTTCCGGATAATAAAAAACTTGACCTTGGAGGTTTTTTTAGTGGTCCGCCGGTTCCCTCAGGCGGGCGCCGTCCTATGCGCAACGCCGGGGCGAGCCCGGCGGCGCTTGCGGCGCTGCCGCGCATAGCGGCGGGCGCGGCGCCGGGATGGGAATCGTTTTATCTCATGGTGTTGTCGCTCTTGTCCCCTGAGTCGGTGCCCCCAGCATCAGGTAGTCAAGGGGCTCTCTCTGTGGGGTCCTTAGGTGCTCCGTCGGGCGGTTTTGGTTCCGCTGCGGCAGGGGCGCTCTCCTGGGCGGGTCTGGGGCTTGGGGGGCTCGCCGCGCGGGCCGGCGGAGGACTCGTTGGGCTTTTGTTTGGTGGCGTCCCGTTTACTCCGTTTGGCAGACGGGCACAAAAAACCAGTTTTTGGGACGACACTCCCCTGATGATTTCCGTGTTTGTCGGGGCGGCAATCATTCTCCTTTTCATCCTCCCAACGTTTTTTAATTTTATGAACACGAGTAGGTGGGCCAAAGAGGCGGCGCTTCTCTTTAGCGCCACCGAGTGGGAAAGGAGGGGAAGAGACAAGGTTGCTGGTTTTGATACACAATATTCTCAGCCTCCTGAGTATATTGACCCATCGTTATTTACAGGAAAAGAGTTTGGTTGTTTGTCGTTTGGAGAAGGATTTAACACGGGCGCCGGCGTTAGCAGGGGCCTTAAAGAAAACGAGGTGTCCCGTTTAACGAGCGTTCTTTCTAAATATCCACAAATTAACGTCTTGTCGTGCGGTCTTTCCTGTCCTGCAAAAAAGGTTAACGTAACGGCGTTTTCTGAATTAAGCGATTATGGAGGTTTTGCCCCTCCCTCCCACCCAGGAAACATCATCCTCTATCAACATGTTTTTTCAACATATGATGATCAGCTTCTCGCGTATCTTGTGGCCCACGAGTTAGCCCATAACATTGATTGGTTTCAACATTCGCTCTCTGTGGACTTTCAAAAGCTCGGTTGCGGAAGCGTTCCTCCCTCAACATATCATTTTGGTGGAGACGCTCACGAATCTTTTGCTGAATCTGTTGCCTTGTATCTCATTAATCACCCTGAAATAAAGACATATTGTGGGGGCAAAGCATTTACCTATTTAAGCGGCGCGCTCAACCAGTGTCGACAATAAGCCTCTTTTTTTGTTATCCCTCGCTAGACAACCGGACGGATTTACTCTGAGCTTGTGCGAACGGGCATGATGATGTGCAGGAGGTTGGGGTCTGTGGGGGACAGGAACGCGCCGGGGTTGAGAGCCCCGGTCATTTCAAACACCAGCTCGTCTCCGGGGAAATTGCCGAGCATCTCCAGGAGAAATCTACTGTTAAACGCAATGTCCCCCTCTTCTCCGTCGGTTTTGGCGTCCATCTTCACGGAGTTTTCCCCAACCTGAGGGGCGTTGGCGGAAATCGTCAGGGCGTTTTTTGTGATCCTCAACATTACGATGTTCGCGCTGTCGCGGGCAAATATACTTGCTGACTTCACAGCTTTTGTGAGCGCGCCCACATCAAGGACAGCTGACGTTGTGTGTCTTGTGGGGATAATTTTTTCAAAAACGGGGTACTGTCCGTCTATCCGACGCGTCACAATCGTCGTATCCCCCACAACGATGGTCAGGTCGCCGGATGGGTCATCAGACAGCGTCAGGTCTTGGGTGTCCTTCTCCTCCTGACACACGCGCAACACCTCTGTAAGAGCGCGGCCCGGAACGATGATGTCGGTGTTCGCGGCCAAGGAAAGATCTGACTGATATGTAGACAGACGATAACCGTCTGTCGCAGCAAAAAGAGCCCCCGTTTCTTTTTGGACAATTTTGACGCCGGTCAACAGGGGCCGCCCGTCGTCGGTTGCCGCAGCAAACAGCACAAACGAAAGAATGCTCACGAGCTTGTCTTTTTTGATCGATACGGTTTTGCCGGACAGAGCCTTGCCTCCCTGAGCCGTCGCGCTCTTTACCGAAGGAAACTCTCCCGCAGCCAGCCCGGCGATCGTCGCCCGGGTTCCTGCGCAGGAGACCAGAAGCGACCCCTCTTTCTCCTCGAGGGTTACCGTGTCCTGAGGAAGTGAAGAAACGAGCTCGGAGAAAATCTTCCCGGGAACACAGAGCCCTCCTTCTTTTTCGGTTTTGGCGCCAGCCAACACCTGCTCCGTCGTCTCAACGGTGGATGCCGTCACGAGAAGCCCGTCTTTTGTAGCCGCAAGAAGAAGGTGTGAAAGAATGGGGAGGGCGGGCTTAGTGGAAACAACCCTATTTGTTCTCCCTACTGCTCTTGCCAGGTTTTCCTGAAGGATGGAAATTTTCATATATCTTACTTCGTCGTAGTAACTAGTATCGGGTGTGGAAAAGTGTACGGTTTTTAAGGGTGGGAGTCAATGACAACACAAAAGGGTTAAAATAAGTGTTTACGCTGAGCGTAGCGAAGTGTGGATAAAGATGTGGATAAGTTTGGTGTCCTTGTGGAAAAGTGGATAAAGGAGAAAGCCCCCGCCCCCTTATGCCCAAAGCTTCTTTTTTATCCCCTCTACATCCGCGCGCAGCCGCTCATTGACCGAGAGCTCCTGGGTGATGGTCTCGACTCCGTGCATCACCGTCGTGTGGTCGCGCCCCCCCAGAAGCCCCCCGATGTCCTCGAGGGTCAGGCCCAGCTCGGTTTTGCATAGATACATGATGATTTGCCGGGGCCGCGCAATCGGGCGGTCCCGCTTGGGACTTTTGATGGTGGTGGGTTTGATGCTGAAGTAGCTCGCAACCGTCTCGAGCACCTCTTGCGGAGGGACGCGCTTGTCGTGCTTGGCGATGGTGCCGCTGCCTACGACCGCCCGGGCGCCGAGCAGAGATGCTACCGTCTCGGGAGTCGCAGGACCGACGCCCGGGGCGGTGAGTTTTCGCAGGAGTCCCTCTATGGCGCGTGCGTCCGTGAGGTTGGCGGCAATCAATTGGGCGGCATCCGTGGGCACAGAGACTCCTAGGGCCGCGGACTTTATGTTGACAATCGCGACCCGCAGCTCGAAGTTGGGCGGGGCGATATCCACGGTGAGCCCGCCTTCAAAGCGGCTCCGGAGGCGGTCTTCAAGTTTGGCAATCTCCGAGGGTGGGCGGTCGCTCGTGAGGATGATCTGCACCCCTTCACGATGGAGGGCGTTGAAGGTATGGAAAAATTCCTCCTGCGTTTGCTGTTTGCCGGCGATGAACTGGACATCATCAACCAAGAAAAGCTCGGCAGAGCGGTATTTTTGTCTAAACTGGCGGTTGGTTTTCGTCTGAATCGCCTCGACGATTTCGTTGGTAAATTCCTCGCCCATACAGTAGACGAGTTTGACGCCGGGCTTTTTGGAGAGAATTGCATTGGCGACCGCGTGCATGAGGTGGGTCTTCCCCACCCCTACCCCACCATAGAGAAAAAGAGGATTGTACGCGCCGCCCGGGCTTTTAGCAACGGCAGTTGCTGCCGCATACGCAAGTTGGTTGGTGGTCGACACCGCAAAGTTGTCAAACGAGGCGTCCGGCCGAATGTGGAGTCTTCGGGCAACATCCTGGGGCCTACCTACTAACGGCTCGTAGGATGGGGCGCTTCTTTGGGTAAATAAGGGGCCTGCGTCGGACTCTGAGAGCGTCGCGGGTCTGGCGGCGACAACAAACACCAGGCTAATGTTTTCGTCGGTGTGGTGGTCGAGAATGCTTTTGATGAGGCTATAGTAGCGCGACTCAACGAGCGCGCGGATCGGAGGGTTTGGCAGCCCAACGGTTGCCACCCCTGAGGAAAGTGACAAGAGTGAGGAGTGTTTAAACTGAGTGTGGAACGCGACCCGCGAGACGGAAAGCTCAATTTCCGCAAGGACCGTTTTCCAGAGTTTTACGAGATCCATATCTGATGAGCACGTGATAAAATAACGTGATAAGCACGTGATGTGGGCAGAAGCAGGCAGGTGGATAACTTATCCACATCCTAGAAAGATTTATGAGCAAAGTCAAGACGGCATTTTTATATAACGTTAGCGAGTGGGTTTTTCCCCGAGGGTTTTTGTAAGCTCAACAAGAAGCGATTGTGCCTCGGATAAATTATATTCAACGATGTTATTTGTTTCGTCCGGATCCATAGATAAACGATATAACTCTGCGCGAGAAATAGGGTCGGCGCGATTTTTCACGATAAGCTTCCAGGTGCCGTCATATACAGAAAAACCGTTCATTCCCGACTGAGAAATGGCTATAAGCTGTTTTTGATCCGGGACCCCCAACACCATAGGAACAAGAGAGACGCCCTTTAACCCCGGAGGAGTTTTTAACCCAACAAGGCTAGTCAGGGTTGGAAAAATATCGATATTTCTTGTGACACGATGTATTTTTTGAGGCACCACCCCCGGGATATATAGTATCAGGGGCGTCCTTATTATTTCATTGTACAGGCTTTGCGGGTGTCCGAAACGACCCCTTTCTCCAAGCTCCTCTCCATGATCAGAGTAGACAACAATAATCGTATTGCTTTTATAATTTGGAGAATTAAAGAGTTTTAGTGTGTTGTTAATGTTTTTGTCTAGGTCGGCTAACACCGAGTCATAAAGCAGCCGCACAAAGGGCTTTGAAAGGGGCTCGTTTTTAAATATCGCTTCTATATAAGCGTCATATTTTACCACCCACCCACTATTGTTAATTCTTTTTGGATCGTTGGTTTTTTCCAAAGACCAAAAATAGTCGGTAAGTTGAGGTATTGTGTTGGCGCTTATAGACGCAAACAGATCTTGTCTTTCTGAAATAGCAAGAGGAGTAAAAACCCTGGAATAATTTCTATATATAGAATTACCAACCAATACAGAAAACTCTTTTGATGTGACCGGAAAACCAGCCGGGCGAGGAATACGCTCTAGTAATTGAGATTCATTTTGTAATAAATATGGCATATGGAGAGAGTTTGTGTACAGGTGTACAAAAAAAGGAACGTCCTTTTTAAGAAGCGAGCTGACACGCATTGGCCAACCGTCTACTCCCACAGTCTGAACAACATCATACCCTCTGGTTCCACCGTTAATATCTGTTATGGTTTCGGGAAGGACGGAGCCCAAAAAAAAGGTGTTGTACCCTTGTTTTTTAAATACCTGCGCCAGAGAGGGCGTGTCGAAGCCTAGCGCGTCGCGATAAGTTTTTAAAACCCCATGATCAAAAGGGTACTGAGATGTGATGGTTGACATCATGCTGGGGAGTGTCCACGTGGACTGCGCGTAGTTGTCCATAAGAAGTTGACTTTTTTGAGCAAGGGCGCAAACGTTTGGGGTGGTGTTTCTTTTATATCCATAACACGGGAGAGTGTCCGCACGAAGGATGTCTATGTCTATTAAGACGATGTTACACTTGGGACACAACGGTTTATCAGACGGAGACCTAAGCCAATAGAAAAACACACCGACGCTCAGAACGGAGATTGGAAAAAATACAAGAAATAAAAAACGAAGCAACATTGTTTTTTTCATGTTGAACCAGACGCATACAGTATATAGACTTGTTTTGAGAGACGCATCTATGAAAAGAGTATTTAGAATAAAAAAAATAGTTATGGGTGCTTTGTTTTGTGTGGCGACCGCAACGACAGCGGTTGCGTTTTTATTTTCAAGGCCTACGTGTGGAGAGGTGGAGTGTTTTTTGACAGACCAACTTCGGGGATACCAAAAAGAAGACGTGTATCAAAACACAGACCGCTCATACGGGGCGCTTTTTAAGAAGGGGACGAATCAGATGAGAGTTGAGGCGTGATTAAATGCTCTGCAGTCAGACGCAAACACCATTATAAATAACCACATTATTCGTATGTCTACCTTATATGAAAAATCTGTGTCTCCATACCCCGGAGAAATTACCAATGCAATCTCGTGCGCCCAAGAATACCGACCCGTATATACAAAGGACCATGCCGGAGGAAGGGAGACCCATCTGTTTACGGGGTTTGCAACAAACAGGTTGACGTTTGGTGCGTGTACCGGGGACACAATTGACCACCGCGCGGCTGTCGTTATATTTTTCTGTGAAAAACAGAAAAGGTTGTATAAATTGGAATTGTTCTCCCCAATAAAAAACTCTCCTGAATCGTTTTACCAAGAGATAAAAACAATCAAATCAATGCCGTGCGGATAGGTTATTTAAAAAGCAATAACGGTTTTCCCTGAACGAAGTTTGGCGACTTGATCCCGAGGGCTTTCATGATGGTTGGGTATTGGTCAACGAGTGGAAAAGGGATATTTCCGAGAAAATTATTCTGCTTAACACCGGGACCAGCCATGATAAACGGCGTCCACATGCCGGGCACCTCTTGAGATTTGATGGCCTGTTTGTATCCGGATATCAGGGGATCCGTAAAAGTCTTGAGATCTGTGGTCATTTCTTCATTCCATCCGTACCCCGGAGCATTGGCAATCACGAGGTCGCCGAGGCGGTCCGGATCCAGACGCATGAACTCTTTTGCCTGTTCCCATTTGACAATCTCGGTGACCGGTTTGACGCCGTTATCATCGGAAAGAGACCGGAGTTCTTTCACAACTTCATTTCGAAGCGCCTCATACTCCGGACCGGATGCCCTGGCATAGTTTCCGGAAAGACCTGAGGGGTTTATGTAGATGTGTGCCATTTTCAGGTATATGACCTTGGTTTTTTTCCAGTCAATAATTGGCTCGCCGGTTTTGGGATCGAGAGAAAAAGAGAGCCAGCCTTTTTTGGCAAAGAGATTATTAAGGTTTACAAACTGGTCAAGCGGTACCGCTCCATGGTCGGAGCTCAGGACGATATATGTGTTTGGACCTGAGACAGAAATAATTTCGCCGATAATACCGTCTAGTTTTTTGTACATCTCCTGAACCTCAGACCAGAGCTTGGTGCGGTTTTCGTCTGACACTTGAGCGTAGTGAGCGCTTTTTGGGTCAACAGAATCCATCCACCAGCGGCTTGTGAGCATTTGATTGGGTGTGTAAATGTCATGGATGACGACATTAGGAGAAAAGTTTGTTTTAATAGCAGAGACCACTTTTTTGTGCCAGTCAAATGACATCGCTGCTTCATCCTGAAATATTTTTTTATCTTCGTCATAAAAGACGAGTTGTGCGGGATAATTATCAACAAAGTCGATCATGGGACCCGTCGCGTTGTGGAGAGGCGAGAACGCGCTTTCCGGGAAAATCACCTGCTCATTGAGATTGTCGTAAAATATGCGGATCCGGTAAAAATTGTCGGGCCCCAACTTAATAACCGCTATTTTGGCAGAAGTTTTTACGTCCACTGATTGATTTTCAGACTTCCACTTGAGGGTGATAGGAATCCACTCGCTCCACTCTCCTTGGGCAAGGTTTGCAATGATGGTTTGTTTGTCTAAGGAAAAAATAACACGGTTATAATTTTTTATCCCATCATCCGTTGTATCGGAGAGATACGCATACACCCTTGACCCCCATGCGGTGAGCGGAATTTCCAACCCCGGAGAATAACTTGTTGGAGGATCGTTCCAGCCTGTGGGTCCCGTGGCGTCCTGGTACTCGGTGAGTTGTGGACCAAAATAGAAAAGCCGCGACCCCCTCCCCTGCTTGATGCGCTGCGCGAGGTCCCCTTTCGTTTCAAAATTAATTGCGGCAAAGTCAGGCCCCCACCCGCCCCACCTGCCGCGGACCACCACACCCTTGTTAATCTCGGGCGGTGTCGAGCCCGGAACGGAAATGAGCGAAACTTTCATTCCTGCATCCTCAAGCGTTTTCCATATGGGGGTGACTTTTTTGGCAACAGACCGGAACCCTCCAACCGCGACGCTGTCCAGTGGTTTGCCTAGCGCGTGCATGGGGCCGTCGTTGATGCCGTGTATCTCGGGGTATGCGCCAGTCAAAAGTGTTGCAAAGTTGGTGGGCGTATGGCTGGGAAAATTAGGATAGGAATATCCATAGGAGCCCCGGTCCATGAGTTTTTTGATATTGGGAAGTTTGCCCTCCTTGGCCCACTGGAAGACCGTAAACAGATCGGGGTCAGCCCGCATGCCGTCGGGGATAAACCAATAGAGGCGAAGAGACCCGGGCGCAGGCCCTCCCCGCTTGTTTCCGGCGAAAACACCAAAACCAACGAGTAGGAGAATGAGGAGGAGAATAAGTTTTTTCATCATTATTCTGTAGTAAACTTATTGCATACTACATCATAAGAGCTGTATGTCAATTAAAAAAATTCTCCAACAGGCAGTCCGGGTGGAAACTAAATTTTTTGTTTTTCTCGTTACGTCATTATTTCTCGGCGACGGGAAGCAGCCGCTTGTGGATGTGTGGTGGGCGCTGGGAATCCTGACGCTGTACGGCTTTCGATATTACCAGCGGGGGGGGCTTGACCTCGCCCCCCTCCCCCGCCTGACCGGACTTGCGTGGACCGCGCTGATTGTTTATTCCATCATTCTTATCCCCTTTTCTGACAGCGTCGGGTATTCAATCAGTGCCATCATCAGGCTCCTTGAGGGGTATTTG